>JARIAT010000012.1 GCA_029257715.1 Faecousia sp.
AACCGTCAGGAACATACTCAGCAGAACCAGAACCACACCGCCTGTCACAGGCAGTCGAGCAATAATATCCGGATTATTGCTCAACGACCAGATCAGATGATTGATGGGGAACAGCAGCGCCAACGTGATGCCGACACCGAGAAGTCCGGAGCAAAGACCGATGATATAAGTTTCTGCATTGAATACCTGAGAGATATTATGCTTTGATGCGCCCATTGCCCGCAAAACACCGATTTCCTTGGTGCGTTCCATGACAGAGATATATGTTATAATTCCAATCATGATCGACGATACAATCAGCGAAACTGCCACAAACGCAATCAGCACATAGCTTACACTGTCGATAATTGTTTTTACAGATGACATCATCATGCCTGTGACATCCATATACTGGATTTCTTTTTCCTCATGACCGGATTCCTGCATTTTTGAATTGTAATCATCGATAAATCCGAGGAATTCCTCTTTGGCCGAAAAGTCAGACATATAAATTGCCATGGATGTCGGATTGTCTTCAGACGCATATCCCAACATCCGAAGATTATTTTCGGCGGTACGTTCTTGCGCCCGTGCGGACATTGCTTCCATCAAACGACGAAGCTCGTCTTCGTTCATGTTGAACTGGATAGCATTGGACAGCTGATCCTCATTCACATAGAATGATTCTCCCAGATACGCCCCCAGCACCTTACCAAAGGATGCCATTTTATCTGCAATTTGAGCCATTGTGCTCGGCTCCATCATCTTCTGTCCCAGAACTGCCACAGTTCCAACTGTCACAGGATGTCGGATAAATTCCTCCACGATGGCAGGAATCTGATTTGAAGAAAGCTCTGCATAAATATCTTCCGGCGTGATGGACGGAGCGGTTACATCGGGAATCTCCGGCAGAGTCGAATCCGGCATTTCCGGCAGGGAAGGCAGTGTCGAGGGTTCTGATGGAACAGTGGGGGGTTCTGTTGACTGAGGAGTGGTTTCCAGTGTTTGTTCGGGTGCCGGAACCGATTCTCCCGTTGTTTCTATGGGAGAATTTGTGCGCGGTACTGTCGGCTGTGGGGTTTCTGCATCCTCAGGCGGTTCAGAAGGAAGCACCTGTTCCAGCGGATGCTGGGGACGAACCTCATTGGAAATTGCCTGCGCTACATATCCCGTTATCAGGCCTACCATCAGGGGCTTTGTAACCTGTATCAGTGTATCCTTCGGAATCCCGTACTCCTTCGACAGTGCATCTATCTGACCCTGTGCATATTCCGTGGAAAGAAACTGCTCTACTAGAGAATCTGCGTCCATCAGATAAATCTTTGCCGTTCCATCCGTTCCGCCATGTTCCTCAACATAGGAGTGAAGCATCTGACTGCTGAAATCCGACAGCATAGCAAGATAATCATTTTGAGCCTTTGATGTATCGACCTGCAAAGATCCCATGGTGCTTTTCAGGTAGTTCTGCATCAATGCCAGAATCTCGCTTTCGCTGATGTGCATGCCGAAGGCAGAAGAAAGGGCATCTCCATCCACATGAATCATATCCTCAAAATTTAACGTGCGGTCTGATTCCTCCGCATTAAAATTATTTCCGCTGAATACATCCTTTTCCGGATGCTCCTGCTGCTGCTTGACAATTTCCGCATCCTTTGCGTTATCCATGACATGCTGTGTCAGGCTTGGGAGATATCCGATGCCCGGCATCAGCGAAGTGGAGGTGACACCCTCTTTCGGGCAAATAATTCCGACCACCTTCAGCAGATCACCATTATCAATCATGTTTCTCATATACAATTCATCACCGGACATATCTTCCCATACATCATATTGCTCATTGTATCGATAAAGGTCCGGCGTTGAGACCAGTCGGAATGTCATCGACATAAGTTCTTCATAAGACCATTGCATCTGCTGGCCGGCAAATTCAATTTCCTTTCCGCTCATTACATCATGGATCATCTGATCCACCCCATCGATGGGTTTTAAACCCAGTATGTAGGCCGCAAAATCCGGAAGTTTGTTTTCATCGGGAAGAATGAAGACAAGCTCATCATAGCTCTGGGGCCAACGGCCCTCAAGGACCTGATACTGCGCATTCAAAAGTTCGGGATTATCAATCATTTCCTGAAAGGAGTCCATTTGCATAAACGAGGACATTGCAGAACTCCCGGTCAGTTTTGTGAACAGCGTCTCCGGATTAACCTGGCGAATCTCATCAGGATTGCTGCTGAAAATCCGAGGACTGATGTCATAGCCGTATTGAACGGCATTTAACGTATGGCCGATTGAATCCCAGTTGTTTTCAAGATACGACCGAAAAGATGACAGATCATTGGAGCCAATGCTGGCGAACATCTTGGAAATCATGGGCTGTTCAGATACCGTTTCCGGTTCTGATGCACCGTCCTCCGTTCCGCCCATTCCCATCATCGCAAGCCCGGCACTCATATCCGCAGTTTCCGACTGGATCATCAGCGGGTAATTTGCAAGGGTATCGGCCTGAATTTTGTCAATATAATTTTGAAATCCATTGGAAAGTGACATAATCAGCGCAATTCCGATAATGCCGATGGACCCTGCAAAAGCAGTTAAAAATGTACGGGCTTTTTTGGTCCTGAGATTATTAAAACTGAGCGAAAGCGCTGCACCGAATGACATGGAAGCCTTTCCGAGATTTCGATGAACCGGTGGCTCCAATTCCGATTCATCAATTTTGTAAGGATTGGAGTCGTCTATAATCTTTCCGTCCTTTACCCGAACAATTCGGCTGGCATATTCCATGGCCAGCTCCGGATTATGGGTAACCATCACAACAAGGCGATCTTTCGACACTCGCTTGAGCAGCTCCATAACCTGAATACTTGTCTCAGAATCAAGTGCGCCGGTGGGTTCATCCGCAAGAAGGACACTTGGATTATTTACAAGCGCTCTGGCAATGGCTACACGCTGCATCTGTCCTCCGGACATTTGATTTGGCTTTTTGTGAATCTGATTTCCAAGTCCTACTTCTTCCAATGCTTTTATTGCTCTGCGACGACGCTCTGACCGAGATATTCCGGAGATTGTCAGTGCCAGTTCTACATTGGCAAGCACGGTCTGGTGCGGAATGAGATTATAGCTCTGAAAGACAAAACCGATGGTGTGGTTTCGATAAGAATCCCAATCCCGGTCGGAATACTTTTTTGTAGAAACACCGTCGATAATCAAATCACCGCTGTCATATCGGTCAAGTCCTCCGATTACATTCAAGAGCGTCGTTTTTCCGGAACCGCTGGGGCCTAGAATTGCGACAAATTCATTTTCGCGCAGATTCAGGCTGACACCATCCAGCGCGGTTTGCACCAATTCTCCGGTGACATATTTTTTCCTAATTTTTTCAATACGAAGCATACCATACCTCTCGATCATGTTTATCTATTTTAAATTATATATAACTGAGGCTCAAGTTTGTTAAGAAGCCATGAACGCAAAAACATTGTTTACAATCTTATCACAGATTATAAATATTTTTCACATTCCATTCCGGATTTCCCATTGCATTTTAGATGCAAATACGGTAAAATAATGGATTATGATACGGTTTTGTCATAAAAGGTTACTTTTAAATTTGTATACACAAATGGGCTTTACAGACATACATGGTTGTTTATAGCTATCAGATTTCATTCTCAGGAGGCGTTCTATTGCAATATTCTGATTTTTTTAGATGGCTGTTCTATCTTGCGGTCATCAGCTTTGGTTCTTTTTTGATCGGGCGGCTGTTACCATACCGTTGGTTTGATGCAAACCGCTTTCCATATCAAAATGCAGCATTCGAGAAAAATTTCTATAAAAAGCTCGGTCTTCCTCAGTGGCAGAAAAAACTCCCTGACATGAGCAGAATTTTTCCACACATAATGCCCGCCAAAGCAATGGTTGATCCGACACCGGAAGGTCTTCAGATTATGATTCAGGAAACCTGCATCGCAGAACTGATCCATTTTATTTTGGTAATTGCTGGTCTGGGTGCAATGTATTTCTGGCACAGTTGGGTCGGAATCACCTTGACGCTTTTCTATTCCATCGGCAATCTGCCATTTATTCTGATCCAGCGCTATAATCGTCCTCGGTTGATCCGTCTGAAGGCGCTGAGTGAACGCAGAAAGGAACATGCTTCATCATGCACACACTGATCCTCAGCTGTACTACGGGAGAAGGGCACAATGCCTGTGCCAGAGCAATCAAAGAATACTATGATACTGTCGGGGCCGATGCCACGATTGTGGATACTTTGGCTTTTGTTTCAGAAGATGTTTCAAGACTTATTTCCAAAGGTCATATTTTGATTTATCGAAAGCTCTCACCGGTGTTCGAGTGGGGCTATGAGTATGCCCAAAATCATCCACATTCCTTTGACTCTGATAGCGCCATCTACCATTTTATTGCCCGTGGAGCCGAATCTCTTTCTATTTTTATCAAGGAGAATCGTTTTGATTCTATCATCTGCACCCACCCGTTTGCAGCACTGATGCTGACAGAAATTATGAAACGCTACCATCCCGACCTGCATACCGCACTGGTTGCG
>JARIAT010000065.1 GCA_029257715.1 Faecousia sp.
ATCAGGCTCCCTATCTCATTGAAGGAACTGTCGGGCCAACGGCGGCAATCCATGATGCACTGGAAAATGCACAGGTAACCCATACCATTGTCTGCGGTGATAACTTTATGGGCTCCCATACCGAGCAAGCGGTTGCAAAGATCATGGAGCTGCTGGAAGGCAAGCGCTGCGACGCATTTATTGCCGGCCCGGCATTTCAGGCAGGCCGTTACGGTGTCGCCTGCGGCACCATCTGCAAGGCGGTCAAGGAAAAGCTGGGGGTTCCCGCAGTGACCTCCATGAACGAGGAAAACCCCGGTGTTGAGATGTTTAAGAAGGACATCATCATTTTTAAGGGCGGAAACGGTGCGGTTAAAATGCGCCAAGACGTGGCCTGCATGGTTAAGTATGTCAATAAGATCCTTGCCGGCGGAACTTCTGCCGGTGCGGATGCCGAGGGGTATTTCGCAAGAGGCTGCCGTCATGAGCTGTTCCTTGAGGATAAGCGGGAAAATACCGCCGCATACCGCGGTGTGCAAATGCTGATTGCCAAGATGTATGGCAGAGCATATCAGACCGAACTGCCCATCCCGAAGAAGGATTTGGTTCCTGTCGCAGATCCGGTTGCAGATCTTTCAAAGGCAAATATTGCGCTTGTCACCACAGGCGGCATTGTCCCCGTAGACAATCCGGACCGCATCCAGTCGGCATCTGCCACTCGCTGGGGCAGATATGATGTCAGCGCAATGGACGATCTGGAAGGCGGCGTGTTCAAGACCATCCACGCAGGCTTTGACCCGGCTGCTGCTGATGCGGATCCCGATGTGATTGTCCCCATTGATGCCATGCGTGCCTATGAAAAAGAGGGGAAAATCGGAAAGCTGCATCCCTATTTCTACTCCACCGTCGGTACCGGAACCACTGAGGCAGAGGCTCGGAGAATGGCAAACGAAATGATTCCCTATCTCAAGGCGGATCATGTTACGGCAATTATTGTCGGCTCCACATGAGGAACCTGCACACGTTGCGGTGCAACGATGGTTAAGGTTTTTGAGAAGGCAGGGTATCCGGTTGTTCATATGTGCAATTTGGTGCCGGTTTCCGTGACAGTTGGCGCAAACCGAATCGTTCCCACCATTTCCATTCCTTATCCCTTGGGCGATCCCAATACCCCCAAGGAAGAGCAGTGGAAGCTTCGTTATCGCAGAGTCGGTGCGGCATTGGATGCACTGACGGTTCCCGTAAAGGAGCAGACTGTTTTTAAAGTGAAATAAGGCATTTGCCGGTCTGATCGGCAGAACACATCCTTTCGCCTGTGGTGGTCCCCGGACCGGGGGCCACCACGAATCATCCAAATCTGGGATGCAAAGTCTGTCGGCAGAATCATTGCGTGTTTTCTTCCCATTGTACAAATTGATCCGTATGTTCATCATCTGTTGTAAAGGGGCGAAAGTAGATGAAGAAAGATTCCAAATCGGCGAAAATAGTGTTCGGTGTATCCATGACGCTGATTACTGTCATGGCACTGTGGTCTGTGGTTCTCAATGACAGCTTTACAAAACTGTCCAATGCGGCGTTTCAGTTTCTCACAACTGATTTTGGCTGGCTGTATTTGCTGGCAATGGTTATATTTTTGGTGTTTGTCGTCTATGTGGCCTTCGGGAAATATGGGAAAATTCGGCTTGGCGCCGATGATTCCAAGCCGGAATACAGCAATCTTACGTGGTTCGGTCTGCTGTTTGGATGCGGAATGGGTGTTGGTCTGGTATTCTGGGGCGTTGCAGAGCCGCTGACGCATTATCTGCATCCCATGGCGATGGAAGGCGGCACCGCAGAGGCGGCGGACTTTGCAATGAAGTCCTTTTTCATGCACTGGGGCATTCTTCCGTGGGCAAACTATGCGGTCATCGGCCTTGCGCTGGCGTATTTTATGTTCCGGAAGAATAAGCGCGGCCTGATCAGCAGCCTGCTGGAGCCTCTGATCGGAGAAAAGCTCTCAAGAGGCTGGCTTGGAAAAACAGTGGACATTCTGGCTGTTTTCGCAACCGTGGCCGGTGTTGTGACCTCTCTGGGCCTTGGCACTCTTCAGATCAATGCGGGTGCGAACAAGATGTTTGGAATTCCCCAGAATTTGATGGTTCAGATCATCATTATTGCGGTTGTTTCACTGGTCTATATTTCCTCTGCGGTTTCGGGTATTGATAAGGGAATCAAAAAAATCTCTGATGCCAATCTCTATGTTGCGATTGGTTTGATGGTGGTGACATTCCTGGTCGGTCCCAAGATCGAGATTCTCAACAGCTTTGTCAATGGCCTTGGGCAGTATATCGGAAGCTTCATTCCGGATGCGTTGGCGATCAATACCTATGGGGATAACAGCTGGTATGGCAGCTGGAGGCTGTTCTATTGGGCATGGTTTATTGCGTGGGCACCTTTTGTGGGCGTATTTATTGCCCGTATCTCAAAGGGCCGCACCATTCGGGAGTTTATTCTGGGTGTTGTATTGGTTCCGGCTTTTGCGTCGTGCGTATGGGGTGCTATTTTCGGCAGTCTCGGAATTTCTCTGGGCGAGCGGGGAATCCTCTCTGCGGAGGTTCTGGAAGCCGTCGCGGCCTCTCCTGAGACAGGCCTGTTTGTGGTTCTGGGCGAATATCCGATGGGGTTTGTGCTGTCCATCGTTGCGATTGTGTCTCTGTGCGCATTCTTTGTGACATCTGCGAATTCCGGTGTGTATGTTCTGTCGATGCTGACCTCCGATGGTGATCAGAATCCGCCTGACAGCAAGAAGATCATCTGGGGTGTTGTTCAGTCGGTGATGGCGGTAGGTCTGCTGATGGCAGGCGGACTCAAACCGCTGCAAACCATTTCCCTGGCGGCCGCATTCCCCTTTATTTTCATTATGATTGCGACCTGTGTGTCGTTCCTCAAATCGGTCAAGCAGGAAAAATTAGATTCTAAACATTGATAGAGAAAACAGAATGTCCGGCTTTCATATCGAAAGCCGGACATTTTTGGTATCTCCAGAGAAAAAGAAAACAAAAAGCTCACGACCCAAAGATCGTGAGCTTTTGTGGTGGGGGAGGACGGATTCGAACCATCGAAGCGATACGCAGCAGATTTACAGTCTGTCCCCTTTGGCCACTCGGGAACTCCCCCATATGAAATTTACAGCCACCAACAAAATTCATCAGCGACCTGTTTATTATAATCAAAAAAGTAAAAATAAGCAAGTGCTTTTTTCATTTTTTTTCAAAAAATTTTTTTCGTGGTGTTTTTGGGACTTTTTTGGGGATGGCTGGACTGTGTTTGGAGGGAGAGAAATCGATTCTATCGATTTCCAGATTCGACATATTGAATAAAAAACTTCAATCAATATGTAAATATAGAATAAACTTTGTCATATTATAATAAAACTATTGAAAATTATCACGATAACATATATAATTTGACCAACAGGTGTTCCTGTTGGTCAAATGTCTGAAAAATCACTTAGGTGGAAGGAGTGCGTTCAATGAGTAATTCAAATCAGAACCAACCGAAACAATGGAATTCGCGGTTCGGCTACATTATGGTAGCTGCCGGCGCTGCAATCGGTCTGGGCAATATTTGGAAATTCCCATATCTTGCCTATCGCGGCGGCGGCGGTATTTTCCTGCTGGTTTATATTTTCATCATTGCGGTCATGGCTCACCCAATGGTTGAAATGGAAACGGCAATCGGTCGTCACGGAAAATCCGATACGGTGACAGTCTATGAGAAGATAGACAAAAAATGGGGCTTTGTTGGCTGGATGGCGAATCTGTGTACCCTGATGATCAACATGTTTTACGTTGTTGTCGGCGGATGGGTACTCAAGTATGCGGTTCAGTTTATTATCAGCGGCGATTTCGGTTCCAGTGCGGCGGTTTACTATGACAGCTACATTGCGCAGCCCATAGAGCCGATTGTTTGGACGTTTCTTCTGATGGCATTTTGCTCCTTCCTGCTGCTGTTCGGTATCACCGAAATTGTTGAGAAGGTTACAAAAGTCATTATGCCGGCACTGTTTGTGCTGCTCATCATCTGCGGTGTATATGCCTGCTTCAGTACCGAGGGTGCCATTGAGGGCCTTAAGTACTATTTACTTCCGGAACCCAAGAATTTCAGCATTAAGGTTTTTGCGGATGCGGCCACACAGGTTCTGTTTTCCGTTGGTATCGGCTGGGGTATTTTTACAACCCTCGGAGCCAGTGTTCCCGATACGAACAATCTTAAGAGTGATGCGATTCTGGTCTCTGTCTGCGATACCTGCGCCGCTATTTTGGCCGGTTTTGTGGTCATTCCCTCGGCCTATGGTGCGGGCGTTGATATGCAGGCTGGTCCCAGACTTCTATTTGAAGTCATGGCCGGTATTTTTGCGAAGCTGCCTGGCGGCCGGCTGATCGGCTCGCTGTTCTTCATCGGTGTTACCTTCGCAGTCATTTCCTCGCTGTTTACCTTCTTCGAGATCTCCATGAAAACTTTTGAGGTCAAACTCAAGATGGGACGCAAAAAGGCGGTTGCCGTTGTTTCTCTGATTATTTTCCTGGGCAGCGTCCTTGTCTCTCTGAACTTTGGCGTGCTGTCGGATCTGGTTCTTCCCTGGCCGCATATGTCCGGGATTCAGTGGTACGGCCTGTTCGATTGGTTTGACTGCTTCACAGCTTACGTGCTGCTGCCTGCCGGCTGCCTGTGTACCTGCATGTTTGTTGCAAAGGTATGGAAGTTTGACGGCTATGAGAAGGAACTCACTGCCAATGGCCGTGACGGAAAGCTGAAGTCCATTGACAAGTTCCTCGTGAAATATGTCGTCCCCGGCTTTATGATTATCATCCTGCTGAATGTGTTCGGCATTATTCAGTAACCCCATCATACATATCGAAGAAAAGCTCTGATCCGGAATCAGGAGCTTCACCTTTTCAGACATCAATCAAACATTCAAACACCAATGGGGTCTGCCTGAGGCAGACCCCAATTTTCGCAGGAAAGCAAAGGAAAGCTGATGCCAGATTCTATTTTCACGAGGAAATTATCCAAAAGGGGTTGAAAAAATCCAAAAATGAGATAAAATTAGACAATAGGGAAAATTCAATATAAACTTTCTTCTGGCATACTTGGACAGCAATTGATGTTCCATGCTGCGAGAATGGACTGCTTTATGGACTTATGGATTAGGGAGGGATTGTTTTCATGTATCATCTGGATCAGTGTATTTTTGTTACAAATAATGACCGCGCCGCAGAGAAATTCAGAAATCAGGCCCGAGAGGTTATTTTGCTGGAAAATTATCGGGATGTTCTAATTCGTGCAAGAGATCTGATCTATTCCGGTCATAAGCTGCTGTCGCACCCTCAGGCATCCAGTTTGAAACCAAACCAGACACCCTATCGGACAATCATGATCTATGGGGTTCGGGGAGAGATCAGCTTTGACGATGTGAACCTCATCGAGAAGGCGATTGAAGCCTATGACAAGTGGCAGGATATCCGACAGACCCCCGTGTACCATGAGAAAATTGCCTACGACTATAAAACCATCGATCTGTCGATGATCGAAAATATTATTCCCAAATTGTAAAGAACGGAGCACCGGTTTGATCAAGAATTCAGAAGTAGAAGCATCTGCAACACCATATTTCAAAAACTTGTCCCGAAAAGACTATATCGTAAAGGCTTGGGAGATTATCGCCAAGGAGGGATACGAAGCCGTTTCCATCCGCCGCCTTTCGAAGGAACTCAATTGCTCAACGACAACAATGTATCGGCATTTTAAAAATCTCGATGAGCTGCTATTTTTTACCCATCTCAGAAGTCTCAATACCTATATTGCCAATATTATCATTACGGCCCCCAGTTGGAAAAATGCGTGGGATATCCATTTCGGAATCTGGGAACTGTATTGCGATCAGGCATTTCGTAATACAGAGGCATTTGAGATTATATTCTATCGCAATTACGATAAAGATGTTTCGGCATCCCTGAAAGAGTATTACGAGATGTTCCCAGAGGATCTGCTGAATGTACCGCCTATGATTAAGCATATGCTGAAGATTCCGGGATTCTATGAGCGAGACTATTATATGCTCCAAAATCTGGTGGAGCAGGGGGAATTGACAGAATCAGCTGCAAAAAAAATCAACCATATCGAGTGTAATCTCTATCTTGGCTACTTTAAATATATTCAGGATACCCATATTCCGGAAGAGGAGATTCCGGCGATTGTTTCTAAATTCGTCGGGGAAGTCAAAGAGATTATTGCACTGTATCTCGAACACGAACGGAAAACGGAATTAGAATAGGAATCGATGAAACCGCTGCAAAAGGATTTTGCAGCGGTTTTTTGTATAATTTGATCAAAATTGCAGAGTTCAGAATCAGCGAAACACCAAATTTTATGTTTTACACAAAAATATATTGATTTTGAAGGGCTGTTATGTTATATTTAGCACAAAGGTTAACGCGATAACTTACAAAAGCGATCAACCAGCATCTGTGCAACTGTATCATTCACACTTAAAGGAGGTACATATTTATGAAGTTGGAATTAGGCAAGATCTTTATTAAGGACATTCAGTTCGGCAGCAAAACCTATGTCGAAAACGGCGTCCTCTATGTAAACAAGGAGGAAGTCGAAGCGCTGGTCCTTGAGGATGACAAGCTCTCCGGCTGTCATCTGGAGATCGCCAGACCCGGCGAGTCTGTTCGTATCACTCCTGTCAAGGATGTTATCGAGCCCCGTGTAAAGGTTTCCGGCGGCGGTGAGATTTTCCCCGGTGTCATCGGCAAGGTAAGTCCTACCGTTGGCAGTGGCAGAACCCATGCGCTGGAAGGCTGCTGTGTTGTTACAGTCGGCAAGATCGTCGGTTTCCAGGAAGGTGTCATCGACATGAGCGGTCCCGCAGCTGCTTATTGTCCCTTCTCCAAGACCTGCAACCTGTGTGTGGTGATGGAGCCAAATGGAGAGCTTGAGACACATGTTTACGAGAAAGCTGCTCGAATGGCTGGTTTGAAAGTTGCAAGCTTCATTGGTCAGGCAGCCAAGGAATTGACCCCTGATGAAGTCGTTACATATGAAACAAAGCCTATTTTCGAGCAGGCTGCCCAGTATCCGAACCTGCCTAAGGTCGGCTATATCCATATGCTTCAGTCTCAGGGTCTGCTGCACGATACCTATTATTACGGCGTTGACGCAAAGCAGATTGTCCCGACAGTCATGTATCCCACAGAAATCATGGATGGCGCCATTGTATCGGGCAACTGTGTGGCTCCCTGCGATAAGGTTACGACTTATCATCACTTCCATAATCCTGTGATTGAGGACTGCTACAAGCACCATGGCAAGGATATCAATTTTATGGGTGTGATTCTCACCAACGAAAATGTGTTCCTGGCAGATAAAGAACGCCATTCCGATATGGTCGCAAAGCTGTGCCAGTGGATGGGTCTCGATGGTGTTCTCATTACGGAGGAGGGGTATGGCAACCCCGATACCGACCTGATGATGAACTGCCATAAGGTTGAAAAGGCCGGTACAAAAGTGGTCCTGATTACCGATGAATTCCCCGGAAAGGACGGCAAGTCCCAGTCTTTGGCGGACACCTGCAAAGAAGCTGACGCACTGGCATCCTGCGGTCAGGGCAATGCTACGCTTCAGTTCCCTGCAATGGAACATGTGATCGGAACACAGGATTTCATCGAAATGCAGATCGGCGGCTGGGCAGGTTGTGTCAATCCTGACGGCAGCTTTGAGGCCGAGCTTCAAATTATCATCGCCTCCACCATCGCCAACGGCTTTAACCATCTGGCAGCCCGGGGCTACTAATTTCGGAAGGAGATATTATCATGGCTAAATTCAGAATTGTACATTATATGAACCAGTTCTTTGCCGGCATCGGCGGCGAAGACAAAGCGGATCTTCCTCCTGAAGTTCACGAAGGCGTAATGGGTCCCGGTGTAGGCTTGCAGGCGGCACTGGGGGATGAATACGAGATTGCGGCTACGGTGATCTGCGGTGATAACTACTTTGGTGAGAATCTCGATCAGGCAACGGATGCCGTCATTGAGATGGTGAAGCAGTATACCCCCGATGTGTTCGTCGCAGGTCCTGCATTCAACGCCGGACGTTACGGTGTTGCCTGCGGCACCATCTGCAAGGCTGTTGAAGAGCGGCTTGGGATTCCGGTGATTACCGGTATGTATGTGGAAAATCCCGGTGCAGATATGTTCCGAAAGGATGTTATCATCGTCGAAACAAAGAACTCGGCGGCCAGTATGCGGCAGACCCTGCCTACACTCAGCGCCCTGATTAAAAAGATGGCCAATAAGGAAGAGATCCTCGGACCAAAGGAAGAGGGCTATCTGGAGCGAGGGATCCGTGTCAATTACTTTGCGGAGAAGCGTGGCTCTGAGCGTGCGGTTGAGATGCTTGTCAAGAAGCTGAAAGGAGAGCCGTACCAGACCGATCTGGTTATGCCTGTGTTTGACCGGGTGGATCCGGCACCCCCCATTAAGGATATTAAAAAGGCAAAGCTTGCGGTTGTGACCTCCGGCGGTATTGTACCGCAGGGCAACCCCGATCATATCGAGTCTTCCAATGCGACTCGTTGGGGAAAATATGACATTACCGGAATGGAACGGCTGTCGGCAGAACAATTCACCACCATTCACGGCGGTTATGACAGACAGTTTGCAATGGCCAATCCCAATGTGGTCGTTCCGCTGGATGCCCTTCGTGAGCTGGAAAAGGCCGGTGAATTTGGCGAATTGGTCAACTACTTCTGTACGACTACCGGAACCGGCACTGCAACTGCTTCTGCTGCAAAGTTCGGCACTGAAATCGGTAAAATGCTTGTGGAGGACCATGTAGATGGTGTCCTACTGGTATCGACATGAGGAACCTGTACTCGTTGCGGCGCAACGATGGTTAAGGGCATTGAAAAGTACGGGATTCCCGTTGTTCATCTTGCCACAGTAGTTCCCATTTCTCTGACAATTGGTGCAAACCGTATCATCCCCGGTGTTGGTATTCCTTATCCTGTTGCAGATCCGCTGCAGGGGGAGAAGGACAGCTATAAGATCCGCGTCAATATGGTGCGCAGAGCTTTGGCAGCACTTCAGACACCTGTGGATGAGCAGACTGTATTTGAAAAATAACATATTTTCTGTCTAAGATGGTCCGAATTCCCTGCGGTTCGATCTTAGAAGCTCGGATGAATTCTGTATTGTTCCATGCAGATGAAATCGAAAGTTTCTTTTCGGATTTCTTACAAGGTTGACGAAAAGAAACGGCAAAAACATAATTTCCTTCTTTTTCTTGAGCGCTCCCTTTTTATAAGGGGGCGCTCATTTGAGAGCAGAGGAGAGGTCGGAATATACAGTTCGGACCGATGTAGGATTCTACATCGGTCCGAGGTATTTGTGTGTTGCGGCAATCCGCTGCATGGATAAAACCATCCGCAAGAGAAATATAAAAGCTCATTACCGTATGGTAATGAGCTTTTATGGTGGGGGAGGACGGATTCGAACCATCGAAGCGATACGCAGCAGATTTACAGTCTGTCCCCTTTGGCCACTCGGGAACTCCCCCATATGAAGTTGAAGAAAAACGGATGGAGCCGGCAGACGGACTCGAACCCCCGACCTACTGATTACAAATCAGTTGCTCTACCAACTGAACTATGCCGGCAATCGAAGCCTGAACCAAACAGAATAAAACTGTTTGACAGCTATATCACAACCATCCGATGAAGAGAACAGAAATGTTCCTCTCAACAGTTAAGGATTATATACCATTTCATCGAAAATGTCAATAGCTTTTTCAAAATACTTTCAAAAAACTGCCCCCTCATGCGAGGGGGCAGGATCAAATTGAAATGCGGAATTAGAGTTCGACTTCCAGACGAGACATAACACCTGCGCAGCGGGGGCACAGGCCATTTTCGTCAGCCTCTTCGGAGTGCATCCAGCAGCGGGGACACTTGGTACCACGCGCATCGGAGACACCGACGGTCAGCTGGGGGAAGTTGGTGCCAACGCCGGTGGTGCAGCCCTCCGCAACGGTTTCAAAGGCGCAGCTGGAGACGATGAATACCTCTGCCAGATTCAGTCCTTCGCAGGCGGCAATCAGCTTGGTATCCTCAGTCTGAAGGGAGACGTGTGCCTCCAGAGCTTTGCCGATCCGCTTTTCGCTTCTAGCCAGCTCCAGTACACCGTTTACATCCTGACGCAGCTTCATAATGACGGCCCACTTGTCCATGCTCTGCTGGGGCAGTGCGTAGGCGCTGAGGTCTTCGGGCATCCGGTTGAGGACAATGTTGCGTACATCGTCGCCCTCGCGGTGCGGCATCGCCTGCCAGATTTCGTCACAGGTAAAGGCCAGAATCGGAGCGAACAGCTTTGCCATGGCATCTACAATGAGATAAACTGCGGTCTGAGCGCTGCGGCGGCGCAGGCCGTCACGATCCTCACAATAGAGTCGGTCTTTGATGATATCAAAGTAGAAAGAGGAGAGCTCCACAACACAGAAGTCGTTGATTGCATGGGAAACCAGATGGAACTCGTAATTATCATAGGCCTTTAGGCAGGTCTTGACAAGTGCATCGAGCTTGGTCAGAGCCCAACGATCCAGCTCCTCCATCTGCGTAACAGGAACCAGGTGGTTGGGATCAAATCCGTCCAGATTACCCAGACAGTAGCGGGCAGTGTTCCGGAATTTGAGGTAATTCTGGCTCAGCTGCTTGATGATTTCCTTGGAGCAGCGAACATCTGCGTGATAGTCGGCGGAACCGGCCCACAGACGGAGAATATCGGCACCGAAGTCCTTGATGAGGTCAGCAGGATCGACGCCGTTGCCCAGAGATTTGTGCATGGCACGGCCCTGACCGTCAACTACCCAGCCATGCGTCAGAACCTGCTTGAACGGTGCGCCCTGTCCCAGTGCGCCGACGGAAGTCAGCAGGGAGGACTGGAACCATCCACGATACTGGTCGGCACCTTCCAGATAGACATCGGCAGGCCACAGCTCGGGGGTGTTGCGATGCAGGGAGGCATAGTGCGTCGAGCCGGAGTCAAACCAGCCGTCGAGGGTGTCGGTTTCCTTTTCAAAGCCATGCGCTTTTCCGCAATGGGGGCAGACCAGACCCTCAGGAATGAGATCTTCTGCTTCCTTCTCAAACCAGATGTTGGAGCCGTGCTCTCGGAACAGCTCGGAGATATGCGCAATGGTTTCGGGAGTGCAGACAGGCTTGCCGCATTCCTTGCAGTAGAACACGGGAATCGGCAGACCCCAGCGGCGCTGACGGGAGATACACCAGTCGGCACGCTCACGGACCATGCTGATCATTCTGTCTTCGCCCCATGCAGGCAGCCAGCGCAGCCCCTTGCAGGCGTCGGCGGCTTCATCCTTGAAGGATTCGACAGAGCAGAACCACTGGGGAGTTGCCCGGAAAATAATGGGGTTTTTGCATCTCCAGCAGTGGGGATAGGAGTGAGTGATTTCCTCGGATGCGAACAGTGCGCCGCTCTGCTTCATATCGTTGAGGATCACAGGATTGGATTCATCGGTTTTCATGCCGGCGTATTTTCCGGCATAATCGGTGTGCCGCCCCTGATCGTCCACGGGAACAACCAAATCCATACCATAGCGCATACAGGTCTGGTAGTCATCAGCACCAAAACCGGGTGCCGTGTGAACACAGCCCGTACCGGAATCCATGGTGACGTATTCTGCATTCAACAGGCGGGAGGTCTTGTCGAGGAAGGGGTGCTGTGCCAGCATGTTTTCAAAGAACTTGCCGGGGAAGGTGGCAAGAACTTCATAATTTTCAAAGCCGCCAATGCCCATAACCTTGGACATCAGAGCCTCTGCCATAATATAAGTTTCGCCGTTTTCTGCCTTCACAAGGACATAGCTCTCACGGGGGTGCAGGCTGATACCCATGTTACCGGGAAGTGTCCAGATCGTGGTAGTCCAGATCACGAAGAAGGTCTTGCTGAGGTCAAAGTCATGGAGCTTGCCCAGATCATCCTTGATGGGGAATTTGACATAGACGGAAGTACAGGGATCGTCCTGATATTCGATTTCGGCTTCTGCCAGAGCAGTCTCATCCTTAGGACACCAATAAACGGGCTTCAAACCCTTATAGATGTAACCCTTGTCATACATAGCGCCGAAGACCTTAACTTCCTCCGCTTCAAACGCACGATCCATGGTGCGGTAAGGATGTTCCCAGTCGCCGATTACACCAAGCCGTTTGAATCCGGCCATCTGGCGCTGGATATAGTTCTCTGCGAACTCTGCACAGGCGGTACGGAACTCGGGAATGGGCATAGCCTTGCGGTTGAGCTTGTTCTTTTTAATGATCGCAGACTCAATGGGCATACCGTGGTTATCCCAGCCGGGAACATAGGGGGTATAATAGCCCTGCATGGCATGGGAGCGGACAATAAAGTCCTTCAGGGTCTTGTTGAGGGCATGACCCATGTGAATATCGCCATTGGAGAAGGGAGGGCCGTCATGCAGAACGAAAGGCTTACAATCCTTGTTCTTCTCCAGCATGAGGTTATAAACATCCTGCTCTTCCCAGTGGCTCAGCATACCGGGCTCGCGGTTGGGCAGACCTGCCTTCATGGGGAAGGAAGTCTTAGGGGTGATAATGGTGTTTTTGTACTCCATTGTGGGAAAACCTCCATATTATAAGTCATATATAGCCTAAAAGAAAACGCCTTTGTCTCTGAAAATAAGAGACAAAGGCGTGAATCCTCTGCGGTACCACTCTTGTTCCGGAAATAATCCGGCACTCAAACTCGCTGTATCGGGCGAACCCGGTGCGGCCTACTGCATATGGTTCGGCGCACTGCTCAGAGGTGATATATCCCGGGATCTGTCTGCTGTCTTGCACCCTCCGGCAGCTCTCTGGAGACAGGATATCGGGGACACGTGTCCTCATCATCGCATTGCATATTTGTGATACATTAGGAAATAGACGATCACTTGGTAGGATCGTAGTTACGTCCGAACTGCAGGTTGGTGAACTTGGTAGTGGTTTCGGACACGGGATGGCAAGGCACAGGGGTAGGAGCGGTGTCCTCGGTGGTGCCGACCAGAGCCTCAAGGCTCTGAGAAATCTCGTCTGCAACCTCACCGGCGGCAGCGTCTTCCTTTTCGGCGGGGGCCTCATCGGAGGAAGCTTCCTCGGCAGCGGGGGTGGGAACAGGCTTTGCAGGCGCAGCCACAGGCCGATTGGCGGTCTTGATCCGCTCCAGAGCCTGGATGCAGGTCTTCATCTGATCCTGGATCTCAGAGATCTTTCCGGCGGCAATCTTCTTTGCATCCTCTACGCGGGCATTTTCTGCGTCGATGAGGGTGCCTGCATTTTTTGCGTTTTCGGCAGCGGCAGCGTTGGCGTCGTTGAGCATCTTGGTGCACTTTGTCTCAGCTTCCCGTACCATCATATCGCAGGTCTTCTGCGCATTGACCATGGCATCACGCATACTGGCTTCATTGCGGCGATATTCCTCAAGTTTTTCAACCAGAACACGCATCTTGCTCTTCAGCAGTGCATTTTCTTTGTACAGCGTGACGTAATCTTCCGTCAAAGGCTCCAGAAATTCATCCACGGAGCTCATGTCGTAGCCGCCAAATACGGCCTTGTCAAAGGAAATTTCATCAATTTGCTGGGGTGTAAACATATCTGCGTTCCTTTCTGTTCAATCAGATGATGCTGTCGAGATCTACCTGCATAGAGGGCAGTTCGCCGACGACTTCCATATTATTAGGGCAGAAAACATAAATGGAAGCAGCAACCTTCTTGACGGTACCATCTACGGCGAATGCACACCCGGACAGGAAGTCCACACAGCGCATGGCGAGGTTATGATCGACACCTTCCAGATTCAGCACAATGGCCTTCTTAATTCGAAGGTTCTGCGCAATTCCGGAGATTTCATTGAAGGACTGGGGCTGGAAGAGCACCATCTGCTGTTTTGCACCGGTGGTGCTGTTCATGACATGACCGGTAAAACCGGAATTTGAAAAAGAATTTGTGTTGTCGAAATTACTGGGACTGGAAGCGGCAGTGCTGCCGAAGGAATCTCCCAGAGGCTCGGTCTTAGGCGCGGCCGTAAAATCGGAAGTGGTGCCGGCATCAGAGCTGAATGCACCGCTGCGAGAGAAACGAGGTGCTGCGGGCTCTTCATCGGGGAAGCCGTCGTCGAGCTCGTCGTCCATTTCGTCATCGTAGTTATCGTCTGCGGCATAAGGAGTTGCAAAACCCTTCATCTTATCCCAAATACTGTTCTTCATATATCTGTATTCCTCCTGGATATGCACATCAGTATTTTATTTCGGACAGGCTGTCCGGCGGCTTATTGACCGCTCGTCTGATGAGTCTGAGCGTAAGGTCTGGCACCAAAAATTGCGGTGCCAATTCGAATCATGGTGGAGCCACAGGCAATGGCGTCAGCATAATCGCCGGACATTCCCATTGATAGGCAATCCATATCTACATTATCGTACTTTTTTCGGCTTATGTCAACACAAAACTGATAAATTTCTTTAAAATATCTGCGGTTTTCCCCTTCAAAATGAGAAATTGGAGGAATTGCCATAAGACCCTTTACCCGGAGATGGGAAAATTGTTCTATATTCTCCAATACTTGGTCCAGTTGTTCGGGAAGAAAGCCGGATTTGGATTCCTCACGGCCTACATTGATCTCGAGAAGGATGTTCTGAACAATTCCCTGACGGGCTGCTTCTTTTTCCAGTGCCTCGAGCAGATTCATCCGATCTACGCTCTGAATCAGGTCAACCTTTCCAACAACCTGTTTCACCTTATTGGTCTGAAGATGACCGATAAAGTGAACTGGTGCGCCGTGATAAGCGTCCTGAGCCATTTTTTCGGTCAGCTCTTGGACACGGTTTTCACCGCAGCAGTCAATGCCGGCGGCAATAGCCTCCCGTACAGCATCTGCATCATTCATTTTGGTTGCGGCACATAGCACAATCTCATCCGGGTTTCTTCCGGCAGCAATGGCGGCTTGTCTCATTTTGGCTCGGATAGCGGCAATATTTTCGGCGATGGACATCAATAGAACTCCTTTCTAAAACGGAAAAGCGGTGGATTTCTCCACCGCTTTGAGCCGTTTAGGCCGGTTGTCCGTTGACGCGAAGGGGCCTGATGGGGACCAGGGTGGAGATGGCGTGCTTGTAGATCATCTGCTGCTTGCCATCGGTGACCAGAACTACGACGAAATTATCATATCCTGTAATCACCCCACGGAGCTGGAAACCGTTCATGAGGAACAGCGTGACGGGGACCTTATCCCGCCGCACTTCCTTGAGAATGGCATCCTGCAAATTGATAATATCAGACATATGTATTCCTTCTTTCTTTGGGATACACATATCCTAGCACAATTCAGTTGTCAAAATCGTGAGCAAACTGACGAGCAGCTTCCATTATTTCTGTCGAAGACTGTCCGGATTTGCGAATGATCCAGTGCATGGAAGGATTTCGGCGGAACCAGGTCAGCTGACGCTTGGCGTATCGGCGGGAGGATTGCTGAACCTGCGCAATGGCCTGCTCCAGCGTGGCGCGGCCCGCCATGGCATCGATGAATTCTTTATAGCCGATTGCCTGCATGGCCGTGGCTTTTTCGGAAATGCCGGAACCGAGAATTTCCCTGATTTCCTCCAACAGGCCGTCGTGAACCATGGTTGTCACTCTCCGGTCAATTCTGTCGTACAGCTCCTGTCGATTCTCAAAATCAAGACCGATCCACAGGGGGTGATAGCGGGGCGGAATTGACTGGGTGCGCAGATTGTGGGCGGTAATGGTTTCACCGGTTTCCTGATAGACTTCCAGTGCCCGGATAATCCGCCGTGGATTTCCCTGACTGCGCAGTGCGGCTTCGGGATCAATGGTTTCAAGTTCGGAAAGGAGAAGCTCTATGCCTTCATTTTTTGCCCGCAGCTCCAGTGCTTCCCGGCAGCCGGTGGCAGGGAAGGGGGCAAAGTCGTTTCCTTTGATTAGGGAATCCACATAGAGTCCGGTGCCGCCGGCGAGAATGACAGTTTTTCCCCGAGACAGGATCTCATCGACAATGGGGGTTGCCATCTCAACATATCGGCTGACGGAAAAATCCTCGTCCGGTTCACAGACATCGATCATATGATGCGCAATGTTCTGCATTTCTTCCGGAGTCGGCTTTGCGGTGCCGATGTCCATTCGGCGGTAAATCTGCATAGAGTCGCAGGAAACCACCTCTGCGTCATAGCATTTGGCCAGCTCCACGGCAAGAGAAGTTTTACCCGAGGCGGTGGGGCCGACTACACAGATGATTCGATCCATGATGCACTCCTTTCAGCTTCGTTTAAATTGATGCTCCAGCTGATGCTTGCTCAGCGTGGTGCAGATGGGCCTGCCGTGGGGACAGTATTTGAGGTCTTCCCGGGTCATGATCTGATTGACGAGGGCAAGCAGTTCTTTTTCATCTGTGACCCAGCCGGCTTTGATGGCGGCTTTGCAGGCCATGGTGTGCAGCAGCTCATCACGAACCGTATTGGTATCCGCCCCTCTGCCGCTGAGAAGATCATCGGCCATCTGCATCAGTGCGTCTGCGGTGTCTCCTTCCGCCAGATCCATGGGAATCCGGCGCACCAGGACGGTATTTTCTCCGAATTCGTCAATTTCAAATCCCAGCTGATCCAGAAGATCCGTACGGCTCAGCAGCTGCTGAGCCGCATCGGGGCGAAGGCGTACAGGCACGGGGGTCAGCAGTGTCTGAGAAACAATCTCCTGCGGATTTGCACGGAATTTTTCAAAAAGAATTCGTTCGTGGGCGGCGTGTTTATCAATTAAAAAGGCATTGTCCCCCTGCTCTACGATGACATAGCTCCGGTAGAGCTCTCCTACAAGTCGCCAGGGAGCGGCCTTGGGCATGGGCAGCTCTTCCTGCGCAGCTTCGGGCATGGAAAAAGTCTGCTGTGCTTCCGGTTGATTCTGGCAGATGACTTCCTGTTTTGCACAAGATTCTGCGGCGGAAGGCACAGACTTTGCTTCGGAACTTCGGGTCAGTACATCGGCTTCGGGATCTTCGGGGATAACAAGAACCGGACGGACAGTGGGACGGGGAATTGCTACAGGCTCATGCACTTCGGCATGGGGCATTTCCGACTGAACAGCCTGCGCAGCGGCTTTGGCGGCCGTAGGGTTGGGCTTCGGCGCAGAAACAGCCGCAGAAGCGAACTGTCGATACTGCTCGGCGGTCATGGTTTGGAAAAAATCGTCCTTTTTCGTGGGAACTTGCCGAGACACTGCGGAATTCTGCGCCACAGGAACAGAACGGGATTTTGGAGTATCCACCATGGGATCAAGGGGTGCCGCACCGGAAGTCTTCAGCTGAATCTGAGGACGGTCAGGGGTTCGGTTCAGGGCAGAAAGCACTCCGTAGTGAACGCAGTCGAAAGCTGATTTCTCAGATAAAAATTTGACCTCCGTTTTAGCCGGATGTACATTTACGTCCACAGCGTTTGCCGGCAGGCTCAGATGAAGCACACAGGCAGGGAATTTTCCCACCATGATCTGATTACGATATGCCTCCTCCAGCGCCTGAATGAGCAGTCGGGACTTGACGGGTCTTCCATTGACAAAAAATGTCTGAAGGCTGCGGCTGGGACGGGCATCTGTGGGCTTGGAAACAAAACCCCGCAGGGAATATCCCTCCCATCTGGAAGAGACTTCCACAAATTTTGCGCTGTCTCTCCCGTATACGCAGTAGACTGCTGCACCGAGATCTCCGTTTCCGGGGGTTTGGAGGGTCTGCTTTCCATCACGGATAAAGGTAAAGGCCACTTCGGGATGGGCGAGGGCCTGCATCTGCACGGCAGCGGCCACTTTGCCTCCCTCCACAGGATCGGACTTCATGAATTTCATTCTGGCAGGCGTATTGAAAAACAGATTGCGGATGATGATGGTAGTACCATCGGGGCAGCCGGCTTCCTCTTCTTCCGTGATATTTCCTGCATCAAGATGCAGACTGACACCGCAGATGGCACCGGCAGTTTTTGTCATGAGATCCACCTGACTGACCGAGGCAATCGCAGCGAGCGCCTCTCCTCGAAAGCCCATGGTGGAGATGGCAGAAAGGTCATCGGCGCAGCGAAGCTTGGAGGTTGCATGGCGCAGAAATGCGGTTTTGGCATCTTCGGCACCCATGCCACAGCCGTTGTCAGTGACTCGAAGGAAGGTCATGCCGCCGTTGCGGATTTCCACAGTGACCTTGGAGGCGCCGGCATCAACCGCATTTTCAAGCAGCTCCTTGACAACGGAGGCAGGACGCTCCACTACCTCACCGGCGGCAATCAGGTTGGCAACATGGGTGGAAAGTTGTAAAATTTTCGGCATATAATCACCTCAATGTCAGAAAACTGACTGCGTTGATGGCGCTGTGGACCAGTATGGAGGTAAAAAGGCTTCCGGATGCGGCGCAGGACCATGCAAGCAGAAGTCCTGCGGGGATATACTGGAGAAAACACAGCACAAGAAGGGCGGGCGGATAGATTCCGATATACCCGACTACGTGAATGGCACTGAAGGCCAGCGTGGAGACGAGATAACCGAAAAAGTGATTTTTCCGATATATCGGAATAAAGAGCAGTCCCCGAAACAGACATTCCTCCGCAATGGGGACCAGAAGAATGGTTCCAATTCCCATTAAAAACGGGGCAGCGGAAACCATCTGGAAAATGGTGTTATCATTGACGTTTGTGAATTCGGGCATTATAGCGTGAAGAATCCACTCCATGATATGGAAACAGATCTGGCAGGCGACGAATGCGGCAACACTGCAAAGCAGCAGCTGTGCCGGACGGTGACCGGCCTGCTCCAAAGACTGGCGCAAAAGACCACGGAACAGGAAGGCACAGGCCGCTGCGTTTGTCAGATAGTAGATGAAATTTGCGACAGCATCGGAAAATCCACCGAAAAATCCCCCAAGAGTATAAATCAGTTGCGGAATCAGAAGAAATTCAGCCGCAAGATAGATCCAGCCGAATCCGATTTCAGTGCGGGAGAGCGTCAGAGCAAAAGAAATGTGTTGTTTTTTCATTTGAGCATCATCTTGAGCTTATACAGCTCGTTCATGGCTTCGATAGGAGTCAGTGTTTCGACGGTCAAGTTTTCCAGTGCTTCCCGGAGGGAAAGCGCTGTCATGTCCATCATGGATACCTGATCGTCAGGCTCTGGGGCTGCACTTACAGGTCCCTGAAAGCCCTGCTGCTCCAGCTCTTTGAGAATTTCTCTGGCACGGCTAATCACAGCATTAGGGAGGCCTGCAAGCTTGGCAACCTCTACACCATAGCTGTCATCTGCCGCACCGGGGACGATTTTCCGCAGGAAGATCATGTCGCTTCCGCGCTTTTTCACGGCGATATTGTAATTTTTGACATTGGGAAGCTCGTTCTCAATGGTGGAAAGCTCGTGGTAATGGGTGGCAAAAAGCGTTTTTGCACCGAGTTTTTTGGGGTTGGCGGCATGCTCCAAAACGGCGCGGGCAATGGCCATTCCGTCGTAGGTGGAGGTGCCACGGCCGATCTCATCGAGAATCAGAAGACTTCTGGCGGTGGCATATTTCAGAATCGAAGCCACTTCGCTCATCTCCACCATGAAAGTGGATTGTCCAGAGGCCAAATCATCACTTGCCCCGATTCTTGTAAAGACACGGTCCACAATGCCTAGCCGTGCAGAACGGGCGGGGACAAAGGACCCCATTTGTGCCATCAGCACAATCAGCGCTACTTGACGCATATAGGTGGATTTGCCGGCCATGTTGGGACCGGTAATGATGGACACCTGATGGTCAGCACTGCCAAGCTGGGTATCATTGGGAACAAAAAGAGCGTCCTTGAGGACAACCTCGACCACAGGGTGGCGGCCGTCTTTAATGTCCAGCTCGCCGCTGAGCGTCATCTCCGGACGGCAGTATCCCCGCTGAACCGCTACGTTGGCAAGACTGCACAGACAGTCGGCAGCGGCAACGGCCGCGGCACTGAGCTGTACCCGGCTGGCCTGCTGTGCGAGAAATTCTCGGACTCGTGTAAAGATCTGGTATTCCAGAGCCGTCAGCCGGTCTTTGGCGGTCAGCACCTGCGTCTCCAGATCCTTAAGCTCCTGCGTGATGTAGCGTTCGCAGTTGGCCAGGGTCTGCTTCCGGATATATTCCGGAGGAACCTGATCGATAAAGGATTTGGAAACTTCAATATAATAACCGAACACCCGGTTATATCCGATTTTGAGGGTGCGGATGCCGGTGCGCTCCCGTTCGCTGGACTCAATGGCAGCGATGGTTCCGGAACCGCCTTGCATGATATCCCGAAGGCGGTCGGCTTCCTCGTCGGCTCCGGGGCGGATCATGCCGCCCTCCCGAACGGTCAGGGGAGGATCGTCTACAATGGTGTTTTCGATCAGATCCGCACAATCGGTCATAGAATCAATGGATTGCTCCAGTTTTTTCAGCAGGGGCGCTTCCATTCTGGACAGCTGGGTCTTGACCTCAGGAAGCGCACGGCAGCCTCTTGCAAGTCCCAAAAGATCCCGGCAGTTGGCAGTTCCCGTGACGATTCTCGTCATTACCCGCTCCAGATCGGAAACATCGCTCAGGGCCTGACTCAGCTCCCCTCGAACAATGGTGGAATTGACAAGATCCTCCACAGCACTGTGGCGTCGGGTGATTTCGGTTAGATCCAGCAGCGGTTTTTCCAGCCAGCTGCGCATCATGCGGCTGCCCATAGCGGTTTTTGTTTTGTCCAGAACCCACAACAGGGTGCCTTTCTTTTCCTTGCCGCGCAGCGTTTCGGTCAGCTCCAGATTTCGACGGGCATCGAGATCCAGCTCCATAAAGCGGCCGCTGGTATAAAACTGCAATTCCCGGATGTGCGCCAGATCATTTTTTTGGACATACATCAGCCGTCGCATCAGGGCACCGCAGGCAATGATCGTGCAGCTCAGACCTGAAATCCCCAGCTGAGAGAGCGTTTTCCCAAAGTGTGTTTCAAGAAGACTCTCACTGTCACTGAGGTCAAACTGCTCGGATTTTCCCTCGTCCACACAGCAGTTCAAACGGAGAAAGAGTGCATTATTCAGCACTTCACAATCTATACACGTGCCGCCCCGAATGACTTCTGCCGGAGCAAAACGGCCCAACTCCGATGCTGCGGCGGCTGCATCGGAGCAGACGGTCGCAAAGAAAGCACCGGTAGAAACATCGCAGAAGGCAAGGCCGTAGCGACCGTCTTCGCCGTACATACAGGCAAAATAGTTGTTTTTGCTTTCGTCGAGCATACAGCTTTCCGTTACGGTGCCGGGGGTTACGATTCTGGTGATGTCTCGCTCAACCAATCCCTTGGCCTGAGAGGGGTCCTCCATCTGTTCACAGATTGCGACCTTGTAGCCTTTGGCGACCAGACGGGCAATATAGCTGTCAACGCTATGGAAGGGGACTCCGCACATGGGGGTCTGATCTTCCTTGGACTTGCTGCGGTCCCGGCTGGTCAGTGTCAAGTCCAGCTCCCGGGCGGCAACTTTTGCGTCATCGTCAAACATTTCATAGAAGTCACCCAGACGGAAAAAGAGGAGGCAATCGGGATTCTGCTCTTTTATCTCGTTATACTGGCGCTTCATGGGGGTAAGCTCCTGTTTCTGAGCCATGAGATCACTCCTTATTCACTCAGGGTACCGGAAAGACTCCATGTGGTGGCACCGGTAATTTTGACATTGGTATAGGTTCCGATGAGACATTCCGGACCGCTGAAGCGGACCAAACGGCCGCCCTCTGTGCGTGAAGTCAGATGATCTCCGTCCACACCGTCTACAAGCACACGCATGGTTTTGCCGATATAAGCTGCATGAATCTCTTCAGAGATGGTATTCTGGAGGCTGCAAAGCCGATCAAAACGGGCATTTTTCTCAGCTTTTGGGGTGGGATCTTCCATGGAAGCGGCGGGGGTTCCGGATCGGGGGGAGAAAATGAAGGTAAAGAGTGCATCATAGCGCACCTGTTCAATCAGACTCAGCGTCTCCTCAAATTCCTCATTGGTTTCGCCGGGGAAGCCCACGATGACATCACTGGTTAAAACCAGATCCGGCATAACGGACTTGGCATAATTGACGAGGCTGAGATATTTTTCTCGATCGTAGTGGCGGTTCATGGCTTTGAGCACTCGGGAGGAACCGGACTGGAAGGGGAGATGGAGCTGCTTGGCGATTTTGGGGTATTTTGCCATGGTATCAAAAAGCTTTTGACCGGCATCTCTGGGGTGACTGGTCATAAACCGGATCAGAAAATCACCGGGCAGCTGAGCAATTTGTTCCAGAAGATCGGAAAAGTCGATATCAAGTCCCAGATCTTTTCCGTAGGAATTGACGTTTTGTCCCAGAAGTGTGATTTCCTTGCATCCGTTTGCAATCAATTCCCTGCATTCTGCGAGGACATCTTCAGGCATCCGGCTGCGCTCCCGCCCCCGAACATAGGGGACGATGCAGTAAGTGCAGAAATTGTTGCAGCCGTACATAATGGATACCCAGCTTTTGAGGGTATTGCTTCGCACCAGAGGAAGCCCCTCGGCAATAGAGCCAGGCTCATCCACCGTGGAAAAGACCCGCTTTTTTGTGGTCAAAACCTGCCATAGAATACTGGGAAACTGCCACAGGTGATGCGTCGAGAAAACACCATCTACATGGGGATAGCTCTTGCGGAGCTTTTCGACCACCTGCGGCTGTCCGGCCATACATCCGCACAAGAATATTTTCTGTTCCGGGTGGCGGCGCTTGGTATGGGTCAGGGCACCCAGATTGCCGAAGACACGCTGCTCGGCGTGTTCCCGAATGGCACAGGTATTCATAATGACGACGTCAGCCCCCTCTGCTTCGTCGGCAATGGCATAGCCGGCTTCGCTGAGCATTCCGCGCAGCTGCTCGGAATCGGCCTCGTTCTGCTGGCATCCGTATGTTTCTACATAAGCCTTGGGGGTGATTCCGCGCTCCATCCAAAGCGCCTGAATTCTGCCGCAGTAGCGCAGCTGTTCGTCAATCTGATCTTCGGTAATTCTGGTGGTTTTGGTGTTCACGATATATTTCCTCCGTGTTCGGTAAAGGTTAAAACTTAGACATTATATTTTAGCATTTATTCCGGCCGGTTTCAAGATCTTCCCCCGGAATCCCACAAAAAACACCCGGGAAAATTCCCGGGTGTCGGATAAAATCAGATCAGTCTTTTTCTTTGGGGAAGATGTAGCGGGCCTTGTATTCTGCGAAACGCTCCTCATATTTGGCACTTTCGTCCAGTTCTCCGGCTTTGAGTGCCCCTAGATAACCGTGGGCATCCATGCGTCCCTCGGCTGTCTGAAGCATTTCAACGGCGATATTGGAGCAGTGGTCAGCCACACGCTCATAAGAGGTCAGCATATCGTCGAGGACAAAGCCATAGTTGACGCTGCATTGTCCCCCTCTGAGACGGCGGACGTGACGGGATTTTACTTCACGAACCAGCCCGTCAACAACCTGTTCCACAGGCTCAATCTTTGTGGCCATATAAAGATCCTGATTGATAAAAGCTTCGGTGGTGTGGTCGAGAATATCGTGCACAGCCCGTTCCAGAACCCCAAGCTCTGTCTTGGCGGATTCGGAGAAATTGATTTTCTTTTCATACATCTCCTTACCGGCTTTTGCGATGGAGACTGCATGGTCGGCGATTCGCTCCAGATCGTTGATGGTGTAGAGCAGTGTGTTGAGGCAGTGATTGTCATGGGCGGACAGATGCTGACTGGAGAGCTGAACCAGATATGTGCCGAGTGCATCCTGATACTTGTCGGTTTTTTCCTCCAGATTGTGAACCTTGTCCATGACGGCAGGATCGTAGGATTTGGTCAGCCCCATGGCGAGATCCATGGCTTCCCGGGAAGTAGAGGCCATCCGGCCCGCAATTTCCTGTGCGCGCTGCACGGCGACCGCGGGGGTTCCCAGCAGACGGCTGTCAAGCAAAGCTTCTTTTTCAGGCTTGGCATCCTCGGGAATGGTGATATAGGCGAGTTTTTCGAGCACACCGTGCAGGGGCAGCAGAACCAGTGTGGTAATGACATTGAACCCTGTGTGAATCTTTGCGATATCCATGGCACCGGCGGTGTCGCCCAGCATATGCCAGGGGAAGAAGATGCCAATACCATAGAATATAATCACAAACAGTGCCACACCGACGATGTTAAAATAAAGATGTACAAGGGCAGTACGGCGAGCGTTGCGGTTTGCGCCCACGGTGGAGATCATTGCGGTGACGCAGGTTCCGATGTTTTGACCCAGAATGATCGGAAGTGCGGTTCCCATGGTGACGGTACCCGTTGCGCAAAGACCCTGTAAAATACCAACGGAAGCAGAGGAGGACTGGATGATTCCGGTCAAAACAGCACCGGCCAGAATTCCCAGAAGCGGATTGGAGAAGGAAACCATCAGTTTTGCGAACCAAGCTTCATCTTTGAGGAATTCCATGGAAGCACTCATCATGTCCATGCCGGTCATAAGAGCTAGAAAACCCAGCAGAATGGTGCCGATTCCCTGCTTTTTCTCGGATTTCGTGAACATAAACAGTATAATTCCGATGGTACCGAGCAAAGGTGCGAGGGTGGACGGCTTGAAAATCTGAACAATAAAGCTGTCACCTTCCAGAGAGGAAAGAGACAAAATCCAAGAGGTGATGGTGGTGCCGATGTTGGAACCCATAATTACACCAATCGCCTGCTTGAGTGTCATAATGCCGGAGTTTACGAAACCGACCACCATGACGGTTGTGGCAGAGGAAGACTGGATGACGGCGGTGACAGCCATACCCAGAAGAAGCCCTCGGAACACAGTGGAGCTCATTTTTGCCAGAAGTGTCTGAAGCTTGCCGCCGGCAAGACGTTCCAAGGATTTACCCATAACATCCATACCGAACAGAAACAGTGCCAGACCACCCAGCAGAGAAATGATCTTGAATAGATACATGGTCATCTGATAGATCCTACTTTCTTTTTATCCTGATATTTTGGAATTTTATTCATAGTTTTGTAACAACGAACAAGTTCATTATATCAGTCATATATTGGAATGTCCACGGAAACCGCCCCATGAAAGTATCCAAAAATTGGATAATAAACGGCTAAGAAATTGAAGACACCCCCGCGTTTCTTCACAATACTGCATGGATAGACGAAAAAGAAAAGAATAAATCCGAAAAACCTTTTGATTTTCCGGGTTTTGACGAAATTTCTGTTTCCCTGCAGGAACATCTCAGGCGAGAAGGGAGTCAAACGTGAAAGTTCTGCCGGATAAAAACGGATTACATACAGAAAACCCCCGGATTGAAGAAATTCAATCCGGGGGGGTTTTTTAGATGCAGACGAAATCCGTCAGATGTGGATTAGCCCTTCAGGGACTCTTCCACAGCAACAGCGACGGAAACAGTCATACCAACCATGGGGTTGTTGCCAGCGCCCAGGAAGCCCATCATCTCCACGTGTGCGGGGACGGAGGAGGAACCTGCGAACTGTGCATCGGAATGCATACGGCCCATGGTATCAGTCATGCCGTAAGAAGCGGGGCCTGCAGCCATGTTGTCGGGATGCAGGGTACGGCCCGTGCCGCCGCCGGAAGCGACGGAGAAGTACTTCTTGCCCTGCTCAACGCACTCCTTCTTGTAGGTGCCGGCGACAGGATGCTGGAAGCGGGTGGGGTTGGTGGAGTTACCGGTGATGGAAACGTCAACACCCTCATGGTGCATGATAGCAACGCCTTCGCGGACGTCGTCACAGCCGAAGCAGCGGACAGCAGCGCGCTCGCCGTCGGAGTACTTCCACTCCTTAACAACAGTCAGCTCACTGGTGTAGTAGTCAAACTTGGTCTGCACGTAGGTGAAGCCGTTGATTCTGGAGATGATCTGAGCAGCGTCCTTGCCCAGACCGTTCAGAATGACACGCAGAGGCTCCTTACGAGCCTTGTTTGCGCTGCGGGCGATGCCGATGGCACCTTCAGCGGCGGCAAAGGACTCGTGGCCGGCCAGGAATGCAAAGCACTTGGTTTCGTCACGCAGCAGCATGGCACCCAGATTGCCGTGGCCCAGACCAACCTTGCGGTCCTCAGCAACGGAGCCGGGGATGCAGAATGCCTGCAGGCCGATGCCGATGGCCTCAGCAGCCTCAGCAGCAGTCTTGACACCCTGCTTCAGAGCGATTGCAGCGCCCATGCAGTAAGCCCATGCAACGTCTTCGAAGCAGATGGGCTGAATGCCCTTGACAATGGTGTAGGGGTCAAAACCCTGAGCCTGGCAGATCTCACGGCACTGCTCAACAGAGCTCAGGCCGTACTGAGCGAGGACACCATTGATTTTGTCGATCTTTCTTTCGTAACCTTCAAACAAAGCCATGTTTTCGTCCTCCTCTTAGTCCTTACGGGGGTCGATATACTTAACAGCGCCATCGAAGCGGCCATAGGTACCCTTGGCCTTCTCCAGAGCGGTGTTAGCGTCGTCGCCCTTCTTGATGAAGTCCATCATCTTACCCAGGTTGATGAACTCGTAACCGATAATCAGGTTCTCTTCGTCCAGAGCGCAGCGGGTAACATAGCCCTCTGCCATCTCCAGATAACGGGGACCCTTTGCCTTGGTGGCAAACATGGTGCCGACCTGGCTGCGCAGGCCCTTGCCCAGATCCTCCAGGGAAGCGCCGACGGCGAGGCCGCCCTCAGAGAATGCGGACTGGCTGCGGCCGTAAACGATCTGCAGGAACAGCTCACGCATAGCGGTGTTGATAGCGTCACAGACGAGGTCAGTGTTCAGAGCTTCCAGAATGGTCTTACCGATCAGAATCTCGGAAGCCATTGCGGCGGAGTGGGTCATGCCGGAGCAGCCCAGAGTCTCAACCAGAGCCTCCTCGATGATACCTTCCTTAATGTTCAGGGTCAGCTTGCAGGCGCCCTGCTGGGGTGCGCACCAGCCAATACCGTGGGTGAAACCACTGATATCCTGAATCTGCTTTGCCTGAACCCACTTACCCTCTTCGGGAATGGGTGCAGGACCGTGGTAAGCGCCCTTACCGACGGTGCACATGTTTTGTACTTCTGCACTGTAAATCATGGCAAAAATTCCTTTCTTGCTCAAAATTGGGATTGCTCCCGTTTTTGCTCGATCAAATAAATGGAGCTGGACGTTCTCCTGCCTGTATTATACATTAGCACGGCAATCATTGTCAATAAAATCCATCTAAGAATATCGAATTAAACCAAAACCATCCTATAATTTGGACTATGCCTGTACTTGTTTAACAAAATCGGCTTTATCGGAAGCTTTGAAAAATGCGGAGCCGGACACGAGAACCTGCGCACCGGCATTTTTGCAGATGGGAGCGGTGGTAAGATCAACACCTCCGTCCACCTCGAGCAGGCATTTCGGGTTGACCTGGTCGAGCTGCCGGCGCAGCCACTGAAGCTTCGGCATCATGTCGGCCATGAATTTCTGACCGCCGAAACCGGGCTCGACGGTCATAACAAGAATCATGTCACACTCGCTGAGATATTCCTCGCAGGCTTGGGCGGGGGTTCCGGGCTTGATGGATAGACCGGCTTTCATGCCTAGATCCCGAATCATTTTCAGACTTTTGTGGATATTTTCGGGGGTGTCAGACTCCAGATGAACCGTGAGATAATCGGCACCGGCTTTCTGGAAAGCCTCAATGTAACGGATGGGACGGTCAATCATCAGGTGGACATCCAGCGTCAGATCCGTGACCCTGCGAAGGGCAGCCACGACGGGAATACCGATGGTAATATTCGGGACGAACATACCATCCATTACATCCACATGGGCCCAAGGAGCACCGGCAGATTTGAGAACACCCATATCCCGCTCCAGATTCACAAAATCGGCGGACAGAATGGACGGAGAGATGATAGCCATTATAAATTCCTCCTTTTGATAGAACCTCAAGCGCCAGGCATGACTGCCCGGCGCTGATGGAATGGAATAAGCTTCCCTTATTTATGGTAGAGTCTTGAGTTTTCGTATCGTGCTTCAAAACTGACTCGGATTCCCAGACGCTTGAGCAGCTGCTCGTCTTCGTCACTGAGAATCACGGAGAAGTGGGCCTCACAGCCGCTGAGATTCTTGAGCTGTTCTTTGGCTCTCTGGGCAGCGGGATTTTCAAGCGCAGAGATTGTGAGGGCAAGAAGCACCTCATCTGTATGAAGCCTGGGATTGCGGTGTCCCATATACTGGGTTTTGAGCTCACAGATCGGCTCCAGGACAGATGCGGCGATAAGAAGTTCCCGATCCTCGATTCCGGCCAGCGCCTTTAGGGCATTGAGCAGCAGAGCGGAAGCGGCACCCAAAGTAGAGGAAGTTCGTCCGGTAACGATTCGGCCATCGTTAAGCAGCATAGCACCTGCCGGTGCGCCGGTTTCCTGAGCTTTGTGAAGGGCGGCTGCGACGGCAGGAAAGATGTCGGAAGTTACCTGCGCCTGATTCATCAGCAGTTCAAGCTTGCGGATGGTGACCTCGTTATCCTTCCCCTGAAGATGGTCAACACACGCGGCATAATAGCGGCGCAGAATTTCTTTTCGGGAGGCTTCTCCGCAGACATCATCATCAATGATGCAGTATCCGGCCATATTGACGCCCATATCGGTGGGGGACTGATAAGGGGAGTGCCCCTGAATTTTCTCAAAGGTCGCATTGAGAACCGGGAAAATTTCCACATCCCGATTGTAGTTGACGGCTTTTTCCCCATAGGCTTCCAGATGGAACGGGTCAATCATATTGACGTCGTTGAGGTCAGCCGTGGCAGATTCATACGCCAGATTAACAGGATGCTTCAGCGGGAGGTTCCAGATGGGGAACGTCTCGAATTTGGCATATCCCGCGGTGATGCCCCGTTTGTGATCGTGGTAAAGCTGGCTGAGGCAGGTGGCCATTTTGCCGCTGCCGGGGCCGGGGGCGGTCACAACCACCAGAGGACGGGTGGTTTCGATATAGTCATTGACACCGAACCCCTCGTCCGAAACGATATGGGCGACATCACTGGGGTAACCGACGATGTCATAGTGGTGGTAGCAGCGGATTCCCTGGGCCTGAAGCCGCTTGAAAAAGGCATCGGCGGAGGGCTGTCCGGCATATCGGGTCAGCACAACACTGCCCACATAGAGGTCCATTTCGCGGAAAATATCGATCAGACGAAGCACATCCTCATCATAGGTGATGCCGAGATCGCCGCGGATTTTATTTTTTTCAATATCCGATGCGTTGATTACAATAACCATCTCCACATCGCTTTTCAGCTGCTGGAGCATACGCATCTTGCTGTCAGGCTCAAAACCGGGGAGAACCCGGGAAGCATGGTAGTCGTCGAACAGCTTACCGCCGAATTCCAGATACAGCTTGCCGCCGAACTGAGCGATTCGTTTACGGATCTGTTCCGACTGGGTTTGCAGGTATTTCTGATTGTCAAAACCGATCTTACTCATATCCACACTCTTTCCATCTCAAAATACAGCAATCAGTATAACATATTTAAATCCGATTTGAAAGGAGAAAATCCCGCCGCCTGTGTACAAAAAAAGGGCATATTTTCGGGAAAGACTGTCAACCTCAATCATTGACAATCAGTCAGGGACTGTGTATCATGTTTCTGTACTGCCCCCATTATGCCGGGGCAGATTTTTTATTTTCCAAATCCGGAAAAATATGTTTGTTTCTCCGAAAACTGGCAATACTGGTCTTCGGAGGTGCTTAATATGAGCAATCAAAACAACAGCCGCTTTTTTGGCGGCAAGGGCTATTACATAGCCCTGATCCTATGCGTGTGCGCAATCGGGATTTCGGGCTATGTATACTCCACCAGAAACAACGCATCCAAACCTGCTTCGGATGCACCCGTCCTTGCATCGGAGGAAGTGCCTGTTTCGGTCAAACAGCCCACAGAGGCAAAGCCGGAAACAGTTCCGACGCAGACCGTTGAGCCGGTGACCGAAAAGCTCGCAACCTGCCGACCTGTGGAGGGAGAGGTTCTCTCACAATACGCAGCGGAGTGCCTGAGCTATAACGAGACAACCCGGGATTGGCGGACGCATACGGGAATTGACATCGGTGCTGCTCCCGGGACAGCTGTAGCGGCAGCGGCAGACGGGGAAGTCTACACGGTCTATGACGATGAGAAGATGGGTACGACTGTGGTGATTCGCCACGAGGGCGGATATACGACAAAGTATTCAAGTCTTGCCGCTGAGACAAATGTTGTCCCCGGAGAAACCGTCAAAATGGGACAGACCATCGGCTGTGTCGGCACAACGGCGCTGATGGAGGCATCGCTTGGCGATCATGTCCATTTCAGCGTCACAAAAAATGACGCGGTGATGGATCCGGAGGAATTTTTTGCCGAATAAGTTCCTTTCGTGATTCGTTTCCTTGCTCCTTTCCTTCTTTTCCTCTTTCTTTCGCCGCCGGAAATTCCGGCGGCTCTTTTTGCGGAATTCAAATGGGAAACGCAGTATTTCAGCCGGTTTCCGGTAATGTACTTATGACGATTGAGGGAGGGTTTGGTCAATTGGCTCCAGATGATTGACATTTCTGACGAATTGTGAAATAATAAACCAGATTAAAATTAAAGTATAAGGGGATATACTACATGTTCCAGTCCAGAACTCATAACTGCGGCGAGCTGCGGCTCTGTAATGCAGGTGAAACTGTTACTCTGGCCGGTTGGCTGGAGAATGTCCGCGAGGTTGGCGCAAACTTCGCATTTCTGGTGCTTCGTGACTATTACGGCACCACTCAGGTCGTTGTTGACACCGAAGAAATGATGCAGATTGTCAAGGGCATCACCAAGGAGTCCACCATCTCCGTTACCGGCGTTGTCCGGGAGCGGGAGAGCAAGAATACCAAGATTCCCACCGGTGAAATCGAGGTTCTGCCCTCCGAGATTAAGGTGCTGGGTAAGTGCCGCCACAGCCAGCTGCCCTTTGAAATCAATAAATCCAAGGATGCAGACGAAAATACCCGTCTGAAGTATCGCTATCTGGATCTGAGAAACCCGGCGGTCAAGAGCAACATTATTCTGCGCTGCCAGGTTGTTGCAGAGCTGCGCCGTCTCATGACGGAGAAGGGATTCCTGGAGATTACAACGCCGATTCTGACGGCCTCCTCCCCCGAGGGTGCTCGGGACTATCTGGTTCCTGCCAGAAATCACCCCGGCAAGTTCTATGCTCTTCCGCAGGCACCGCAGCAGTTCAAGCAGCTGCTCATGACCTCCGGATTCGACCGTTACTTCCAGATTGCGCCCTGTTTCCGTGATGAGGACGCCCGTGCAGACCGCACACCCGGCGAATTTTATCAGATGGATATGGAGATGGCTTTTGCCTCTCAGGAGGACGTTCTCTCTACACTGGAAGATGTTCTGGTCCCTGTGTTTGAGAAGTTCGGCAAGTATCAGCGGATCTCCGCTGCGCCGTTCCGCCATATTCCTTATAAGGAAGCAATGGAGCGCTATGGTTCTGATAAGCCTGACCTCAGAATCGATCTGGAAATTCAGGATATTTCCGAGGAGGTTCAGGGCTGCGGCTTCGGCCCCTTCGAAGGTGCTACGGTCAAGGCAGTCTCTGTGGACAATTTCACGCAGGCAAGAAAATGGATCGATAAGCTGCTGGTTGATGTGGAAGTGCAGACCGGAAACAAAGCCTGCTGGTTTAAGGTTGACGACAGCGGCGAGCTGACCGGCGGTATCTCCAAGTTCCTTGGGGATTGCAAGGATGCACTGGTGGAGAAGCTGGCGCTGAAACCCGGCAGTTTTGTCTGCATGGCAGCAGGAAAAAAGAGCGCCGCACAGAAGACCGCAGGCGTGATTCGCACCATGCTGGGCAAGCGTGTGCCCGGTCATTTCGATGAAGAGCAGTATGCACTGTGCTGGATTGTTGATTTCCCCATGTACGAGATCGGCGAGGAGTCCGGTGCGCTGGAGTTCTGCCATAATCCGTTCTCTATGCCTCAGGGCGGTATGCAGGCACTGATAGATGCCGAGGGAGATCAGGAGAAGCTGCTGGCAATCAATGCTGACCAGTATGATCTGGTTATTAACGGCTATGAGTCTGCATCCGGAGCCGTTCGGAATCACGATCCTGAGATCATGGTCAAGGCGTTTGAAATGGTCGGCCTTGGTGAAGAGGATGTGAAGGCGAAGTTCCCCGCAATGTATAATGCGTTCACTTATGGTGCGCCCCCCCATGCAGGTGCGGCCCCCGGAGTTGACCGCCTGATTATGCTGCTGACCGGGGAAGAGTCCATTCGTGAGGTAATTACCTTCCCCATGAACAAAAATGCTCAGGATCTGATGATGGATGCGCCCACCACTGTTTCTCAGAAGCAGCTGGACGATGTCCATATCGCCATCAATATTCAGGAATAACAGAGATTCTGTTTGCCCCTCCCAGAATGTGGGAGGGGCAATTTTTTATGCAATGATGTGAATAAGGTTCCACAGAGAAATGTAAAACAAGTGTAATACAATCCTGTAAAAGCAGTGTAAGAAACGGTAAAAACATGGACGAAGAATGAAATTAACGGTGAATAGACAGATTAAAATGGTAAAAACAAATTGACATATGAAAATGGAATCGATATAATGAAGTCTAAGTTTTTTTGAATGGAGAGAGCATTATGGAGAGAGAACATTTGGGAAGCCGAATCGGCTTTATCCTTCTCAGTGCCGGATGTGCGATCGGAATTGGAAATGTATGGAAGTTTCCGTATGTCACCGGTCAGTACGGCGGTGCTGTTTTTGTGTTGATTTATTTGCTGTTTCTGGTTCTGCTGGGCGTTCCGGTTATGACGATGGAATTTGCCATTGGCCGTGCTGCGCAGAAAAGTCCGGCCAGGATGTATCAGCAGTTGGAACCGAAAGGGAGCAAATGGCATCTTCACGGGTATGCAGCTCTTGCGGGCAGCTATCTGTTGATGATGTTCTATACGACTGTTGCAGGATGGATGCTCCAGTATTTTGTGAGTACAGCCCGGGGGGCATTTGCAGGCATGAATCCGGAACAGGTAGGCAGTGCCTTCGGAGATATGCTTTCGAAACCCGTTTCGATGACACTTTATATGGCGGCGGTGGTAATTGCGGGCTTTGGCATCAATTCCATCGGAGTACAGAAGGGATTGGAACGCGTTACAAAGTGGATGATGGGTGCGCTGATTGTTCTGATGGGTGTGCTGGCAGTTCACAGCCTGTTTCTGGAGGGCGGAAGGGACGGGCTTCGCTTCTTCCTGATGCCGGACTGGAATCGCGCAAAGCAGGCAGGAATTCTGAATGTGATTGTGGCGGCAATGAATCAGGCGTTTTTCACCCTCAGTCTCGGCATTGGCGCCATGGCGATTTTTGGAAGCTATCTGGGGAAGGATCAGGCACTTATGGGAGAGTCTGTCCATGTTGCCATTCTGGATACTGCGGTGGCAATCTGTTCCGGCTTGATTATTTTCCCGGCCTGCTCGGCTTATGGAGTTGCCGCAGATTCCGGCCCACAGCTGATTTTTATTACGCTTCCGAATATTTTCAATCATCTGCCTTTGGGCAGACTGTGGGGAAGCCTGTTTTTCATGTTCATGTCTTTTGCGGCACTGTCCACGGTTCTGGCGGTATTTGAAAACATTATTGCCTGTGTCTGTGACATTACCGGCTGGAGCCGTAGAAAATCCAGCTTCCTCAACTGCATTGCGGTTCTGCTTCTCAGTATGCCCTGTATTTTGGGATACAATGTCTGGTCGTCTTTCCATCCGCTGAAGCCCTCCGCACAGATTCTTGATCTGGAGGATTTTCTGGTAAGCAATATTCTGCTGCCGCTGGGCTCTTTGGTATTTGTGCTGTTTTGTACGCACAAAAAAGGCTGGGGGTGGGATGCATTCCTTGCGGAAGCCAACACAGGCTCCGGTCTGAAGGTTCGCAATTGGATGCGCTGGTACATGACATGGGTGCTTCCTGTGATTGTGGTGGCAATTTTTGTATTCAGCATGATTCTCTATTTTAAATAAATAGAAATAAAGAATGGAAAAACCGAGAAGAACTTTCACTGTTCTTCTCGGTTTTCTTTATACCCTCTGAGTTATGAAGGGCGGAATGTGTTTGAATTATACCCCAAAATAGCGCTTGGCATTGTTGGAGGAGATGTCCTGCACCATCTGGCCCAGCAGGCTCAAATCAGCGGGGTATTCTCCGTTTTCCACCCAGGTACCGATCAGATTGCACATAATGCGGCGGAAGTACTCGTGGCGGGTGTAGCTGAGGAAGGAACGGGAGTCTGTCAGCATGCCGATAAAGTTCCCAAGAAGTCCAAGGCTGGCGAGGCTTGTCATCTGCTCAACCATGCCGTTGCGGGTGTCGTTGAACCACCATGCGGAGCCATGCTGGATCTTTCCGGGAACCTCGGTTCCCTGGAATGCACCGATGAAGGTACCCAGCTGCGCATTGTCACCTGGATTCAGAGAATAGAGGATGGTCTTGGGCAGCGCATCCTCGGAGAAGAGCCGGCTCATGAGCTTAGCCAGAGGATCTCCGGAGGGCGTGATTGCGATGCAGTCGAAACCGGTATCGGGGCCGAGCTTTTCCATCATCTTGGCATTGGGATTTCTCAGGCAGGAGAAATGAATCTGCATGACCATCCCACGCTTGGCGTACTCTCTGCCACAGTGCAGCAGCAGAGCAGTCTTATAGGCATCGGATTCTGCTTTGGTGACGGATTCGCCTGCCATGGCCTTTCGGAAAATGGCGGTCAGAGTTTCGTCATCTGCTTCCACATAGGGAACATAGTCAAGACCGTGATCCGATGCACGGCATCCACGCTGAGCGAAATATTCGATGCGCTCCGTCAGAGCCTTACGGACACAGTTGATGCAGCCGAAATCATAGCCGACGACCTTCTCCAGCTTGTGCATATAGTCTGCAAACCCGGGCTTATCCATGTTTACAGCCTTGTCAGGCCGGAAGGAGGGGCAGACCTTGGTTTCGACACTGGGATCGGAGGCGATTTTTTCGTGCCAATTCAGATCGTCGCAGGGATCATCGGTGGTGCCGACCATATAGACGTTGGACTGGCGAAGAATGCCGCGGACACTCATGTTTGGGTCATTGCGGAGCTTCTCATTGCAGAGATTCCATACTTCCTCGGCGGTTTCGCCATTGAGGTTGCCGTAATAGCCGAAGTAGCGCTGCAGCTCCAGATGACACCAGTGATACATGGGGTTGCCGATGGCCTTGGGAAGCGCCTCTGCGAATTTCTGGAACTTTTCACGGTCGGATGCGGCACCGGTAATGTAGAATTCATCTACACCATTGGAACGCATTACACGCCACTTGTAGTGGTCACCACCCAGCCAGACCTGAGTGATGTTCTCAAAGCGGCGATCTTCCCAGATTTCTCTGGGATCGATATGGCAGTGGTAGTCAAGAATGGGCATCTTGGCTGCGTAGTCGTGGAAAAGTGTCTTTGCGGTGGTGTTAGACAGCAGAAAATCCTGATCCATAAACTGTTTCATAGGAAAAACCTCTTTCAGATTCGTTTTGTGTGGGAGTGCGAATGATGGGGTGGACAGCAGCTGTCCACCCCGAAAGATCATATCAGAACCGCTCGCCGATGGGGAAGAACGGAACATATATTATCGAATCTCAATGGACAAAGCCAAAGAAATTGGAATGAGTGCCGGATCTGCTTCCCTCAAAGCAGATCCGGCAGGGGTAAAACCTGTGGACGCAGCATCTTCCGGCTAAACCGGCACGAAATGCCGCTGACCGCAACCTGCCGAAGCAGATTTCCCTTATGCGGCCGCTGTATGTCCAAACAGCAAATGAATTCGTAACGGAGCGGCGCCCAATGGCAGCCGATCCGCGCAGGTTCAGTCATACCAAATCCATGGTGGAGTTTGACCGGACAGATCCGACGAATTTGACGAATCGGCCTGTGACGATATTCACCCCCCGCGAAGATCGTCTTTGTCCTGTCAGAAAAGATTGGTATGGATCCGGCCATCCGATCCGAGACAATCCCCGGAAGCCGTTGATCCTGTCAGAATTCTTGAAAACCGAATACGATTTCGGATTTCATGTCAGGATTTAAAATCCGCCGCAGATCTGCTCAAACCGGAAAAGGAAAGACCGATGGAAAGCTGTCTGCTGTGATTCCCTCAAATCATGCGGCAGCAAATCGGAGAACGGATTCCGGCAGATTTTCAGAAGAAAATCCGACTTTGGCGGTATTTTAATATCCCTTGATTGGTTTTCCCCAAAAGAAGATGCAATAAATTGCATTTTACACAAATGAACGACAGGTGTTGTGCTGTGCGCTGCATTGCTTATGGATTCATAATATCACAATTTTTTACAATGTTGATTGCTTATATTGCTTGACACATTGCGTAACTTGCTTTAAGATATCAATGAAGGAAATTTTTCGTCATTTTGTGGTATTTTTGCTGTTTTTAGGGAGGAGAAATTGATATGGCATCGAGATCTCAGTCGTTTACAACGCGCCAGCATATGATTCGGCGTACCTATGAAGTATATCGCTATCGGGATTGTTATCTCAATGAGGTAGCACTTCATCACCATGATTTTTATGAAGTTTATTTTTTCCTCTCCGGCAATATTGCATATACCATTGACAGTCGGGTATATCAGATGATACCCGGGGATATTCTTCTGATTAGTCCCAATGAGCTTCACCAGCCCCTGTTTGGAAAGGCCATGCAGCCATATGAACGGATGGTGCTTTGGATCGACAAGAACTATCTTCAGCGGTTTTCTGTCTGGGATGTGGATCTTGCCCGTTGTTTCGATCAGGGAACCAGCAATCTGCTTCGGCCGGATGCACAGCTTCGGACGACTCTGACAACGCTGTTTGAACAGATGCTTTTGGAAGACGGAAAACAGGCCTTTGCCGGGGAGCTTTTATCGGATACGCTGTTTTTGCAGACAATGATTCTGATTAACCGTTTGGCTATGCAGCCCAGCGGTGTTCCGGAGCTTCCGGATAAGTCCGGTTCCGTGGTGGAGGATGTGCTGGCATATATCAATGAGCATTATCAGGAAGAGTTG
>JARIAT010000093.1 GCA_029257715.1 Faecousia sp.
GATCAATATGGGCCCTCTCAGTGCGACACACTGCTGTCTTAATACGGACTGCGATGGATTTGTTACAAAGACAGTGCGGTTTTTGGGGAGGGCATCCCATGCAGGATTTGCACCCCATGAAGGAATCAATGCACTCAACATGGCCAATCATGCCATCAGCGGAATTCACGCGATCCGAGAGACGTTCCGTGATGAAGACAAGGTTCGTGTCAGCGCAATTATCACACACGGCGGCGATGTGGTAAACTCTGTACCGGCGCTGGTTGAAATGCAGGTCTATGTTCGGGCGAACACCATTGAGGCGATGCTGTCTGCTTCCCATAAGGTGGATCGGGCACTCAAATCCGGTGCGCTTGCAATCGGCGGACAGGTCGAGATCCAGAATCGTATGGGATATTTGCCGATGCACTCAAGCCGTGCGCTTACAAAGCTCTATGAGCAGAATATGCGCGAGTTTACCGGATGTGGAGATGAAGGCTTCCTCGATCCGTATGAGACGGCAGGGTCTACAGATTTGGGAGATGTGTCCCAGCTGATTCCCTGTATGCACGTCTGGACCGGAGGGATTTCCGGCGCCCTTCATACCAAAGAATTCCATGTGGAAGACCCAGACGCATGCTACATTCTTCCGGCGAAGATGCTGGCAATGACGGTGATTGATCTTCTGTATGGAGAGGGAGAAACCGCTATCGAGATTCGAGAAAACTTTGAGCCGCAGTTTACACGGGAGAGCTACTTGGAATTTATGCACGAGCATTCCAAGGTTGATTTCTTCGACGGGTCTGCGCTATAATAGAAAAGATCCCGAATCCTATTGTCAGGCAGGATTCGGGATCTTTTTATTTTACGATTAGATGGAAGTGACGTTTTTGAAAATCGGCATTGTTGGGCCAAAGGCCTCCTGTGAAACAACAGAAAAAGATTTGCATTATATTGACAGGAATCTGGAAATCCGAAGTTATATAGGTGAGCAGACCGCAGAATGCGGGAGTGTCATAGGGAGATGTCAGCAGGAGTGTGACGCAGTGCTGTTCACCGGACGTGCCGTGGAACAGTATGTGGTTCAAAATCACGATGTTTATAAACCGCATACCTGTATCAGCCGCTCGATTATCAGCATGGCCGGTGCCTTTCTAAAAATGCAGAAGCAGGGACTGGCGCTGGATGCCTTCAGTGTGGATGTGATTGAGCCTCAGGTTATTGAGGATATCTTGGATGGATTTCAAATTCTTGCCAACAATATTTATTCCTATCCTTCCCCGGAAGATACAGATGAAGCGAAATATGTCTGCTGGCACATGAGTCTTCAGAAAGAGGGGAGGACTAATGTGGCTCTTACCTCGTTTCAGTGGGTCTATCGTCGGCTTCAGGAGGAAGGCTGCAATGTGATTTATCTGGGGCCTACCCGGGCGATGATTCGGCTGGCATTGGAGCGGCTCCAAAATGACATGGCAATCAATCGAGCAGAATATGCCCAGATTGCGTCGGAAATTCTGAGACTGGACAATGTGCAGGCGCTGGAGGAAAACTACTACTCGGGGATGCTTCAAAAAACCGAGATCGATCAAAAAGTGATCCGATATACTCAGAGTATTCAGGGGACAATGTTTCCTGTAAGTCGCTGGGAATACATGATCTTTGCGAATGCCGGTGTCCTGCGCAGTCAGGGCAACCAGAATCGGCTGATGGAGCTTCAGCGGGAGATTCAGAATCAAGGATTGGAGCTTTACGCAGGAATCGGGATGGGAAAGACAGCCTATGGTGCGGAAATCAATGCTAGAAAAGCACTAAACTATTCCATGAGCCGACACGGAAGAAACAGAGATATCTTTTGGATTGATGAACACCATGTGATGAATGGTCCAATCAATCGAGAGCATACGCTTCGTTATCAACTGATCTCATCAGATCCCAAAATCATGGAGATTGCAGAAAAAACCGGACTCAGCGCAACGTCGATCCTGAAGATCCGCACTATTATAGAGAGTCGTCAGAGTAGTATTTTTGATGCTCATGAATTGGCAGATTGTCTGGGAATTACAAGCAGAAGCGCACGGAGGATTATGAACCGAATCATCGATGCAGGCTACGGTGAGGTCTACGCAATGGACAATGGCCCAGGCAGAGGACGTCCCAAAATGTTGATTCGTATTTTCAGCAATCTGCAAACAGACAAGATATCTGTAACATCAAAATGATCGTTTATGGACGCTTTTTCCCTTGTAGAAAGGATGGGGGAGAAGCGAACAGACAGGATTACGCCCCCGGAACCAATCGGTTTCCGGGGGCGTATAAGCACAGAGGAGGATAGTCGTCCCCTTATCCAAATCAGAAAAGAGCTAAGCGTTCATTTTTGCAGCAGAGATGAAAGCTGGGGCTTGCTTTGTTATCCTTTATCTAAGAAGGTAGATGATGCCATTGGAAATCAACAGGCAGGCTAAAGCAACAACTATCGTAATGACAGTATTACTGATTCGGGATGAAAGGAAGCATACAAGACCGCCTGCACCGACGCATACTAGGAAATTCTTCAGGAGTTGTAATGTGAATGCTCCTGCAACAGTCATTCCATTCGGAAGGTCCTGCCACCAGGATGTACTGTTTGCCCATGCAGACAAGTCCAATCCACCAAATGTCGCGAATACCACCCATATCCTGGGAAGGAATGCCAGTAAGGAAATGAGAAAACAATAAGTTACCAAAAGAATCATTTTTCTTCGGAAGATTGCTTTTTTCTTTCCAGCAGAAGTTTGAAGGACAGCCATACCTGTTTCCTGTTCTCCGGAAAAGGACGATGCAAACAGCAGTGCCATGATAAAAAACGCTTTTCCATAATTTACAGCATCATCAGCCTTGCGTTCCGGACCAAGAAGAGTAGTATAGGGCGTGTCATACAGATAGGATTGTCCCGGCGAGAGCGACTGGTACTGATCCTTCGCCTGAAGAAAACCTTCCTTGGCTATAAGTAGGTCGGAAGCTCGGTCTAAAGCTGCAGAATACTCAGCGGAATCTTTTCCATATTTCTCGGCAAATACGTCAAGTTTTGCGGCTATTTCATCAAAAATTGCTGCTTGTTCGGAAATATAAGCTTCCTTTTCTGCGCTAGGTAAGCCGGAAAGCTGTTCAGAATAATGGCGATAGTAAAGCTCGTTTGTTCCTCTGGCGGCAGAAATATTATGGTATGTACCCCACTGTAGCGCAGCGAGCACAAGCAGCAACACAAGGCCACGCCAAAGAAAGACGGATTTTTCGGCCTCATGAAGCATCAGGTTTGTGTGCAGGAATCTGTGCCGAGAGAAAGAATTGCTCCGACTTCCTACAATTTCTTTACGGCAATATATTATGGCGCCGACAGAAAAGCCAATCAAAACAACAATCGCCAGAACTGTAAGACACGTCGGCAGTAGACGAAGTGGATATCCAAAGAAATTGAGATAAAGGGCAGACTGAAAAAGCACCTCGCCTGCCGCAAGTCGAACAAAGCTCAGCCACCGAATCCAAAGGAGATCGCTTTGGCTCATCGCCCAGGCAATCAGCAGGCCTCCGGCTGTTATGCCAGTTGCCAGAGTGCTACTGCCTGTGCATGCCGAGCATACTACAATAACGCTCAAACAGGACAGAGCCCACAGCAGCTTCTGCCCAAACAGCATTAGAAGAAATTCTCCAACGCAGATTCGTTCGGGACAGGCAGAGTAGCCGTAAACACTTTGCACTGGGGCAGAGAAAGAGATCGGGCCGAACATTTGACGTACGATCAGATAATTACTGCCGTAGAGCAAAAGGGTTCCGACTAATGTCAGCGTAGCACAAACACCATACTTTTGTGCATACAGAGGAAATCGTCCGTATTTTGTGGGCTGTGTCAGAGCTTGCAGTCCGCTTCCTCGCTCAGAGGAGAAGAGGACAAGCGCCGGAATGATTGCAAACAATATGAAAAGTGCGTCCGTCAAATGCCACGTGGTCAGCAGCTCAACGGAACCGAAAAAGCCAATTTCCGGCGTAACTCCCTCAAGAGCCTGATAATTCGCAGCCCCCTGGCGCAGAGAGCGGACAGAAAAGGAGTTTTCGTCGCCAAACAGTCCCAATGTGATTTTGATCAGAGCTTGAGATACCAGATTTGCGCGGATTTCCTCGTAGGACTCTTGCTCTTGGATTCGTTTGTTGGCGGCCTCTACCTGCATATACTCCTGCATTGCAGCTGTATAGGCTGGAGCGCCCAGTTGCTCTGGGACTTGTATCATATCCCAAAGAACCTGTTCTCGTGTGCTCAGGTCGATATTTCGCTCATATTGCTCCTGAATCTGCTGCATGGTTGCGCCATCGAAAGGATTGCTTGTATACCAATAAAAAAGAATTCCATTTATCATTAACACTGCAAGCAGTAGCGCAAGGATACGCCGATCAGACAGAAGCTTTCGAAATTCGAATTTCATAAGCCCTCCGTTCCGCCAAAGTAATGAAGATATACATCCTCCAAATTCGGCCACACTGGTGTTCCAGGAAATTTGGGAGGATGGTTACAAAGAAGCCTTACGCACACGCCTTCTGGTTCCTGAACAATGCCGCAGATGGTTCCTATTTTTTGTATTTCCTGCAGATTATCCCTGATAATTGGAATCTCCCACACCTGACCATCCAAATCCTGAAGCAGATCTCTGGGCGTTGCACAGCGAAGTACCTGCCCTTGAGACAGCAGGATCAGTTTTCGGGCAATGTGCTCCACATCTTGTACCACATGGGTAGAAATCAATACAATTTTTTCTAGTGCAATCTCGCCAATCAGATTGCGAACAGTGATTCGCTGAAAGGGGTCGAGACCCGCAGTCGGCTCGTCCAAGATCAAGATGTCTGGGTCGTGAAGCAGCGATTGTGCAATCAGCAGCCGTTGTTTCATTCCACCTGAGAAGCTGCGGATCGGTTTCCTGCGCACATCTGCAAGGGACAATAGTTCCAGCGCCCAGTCAACCCGTTCTTTTGCTCGGTTTTTGGAAAGTCCCTGAAGGGAAGCAATGTAGAAAAGAAATTGTTCGGCGGTGAAGCTTGGATAAAAGGTCTGCTGTTGGGGGCAGTAGCCCAGACGGCTGCGATATGAAGCCCCCAAAGTATGAATATCCTGACCATCTAACAAGATCCTACCGCTGGTCTGAGTTAGATTTCCAGTTAGAATATTCATTAGTGTGCTTTTTCCAGCTCCGTTGGGCCCCAGAATGCCGTAAATGCCCGGAGTCAAGTCCAGAGATATGCCCCGCAGAGCCTGTTTGGTTCCGTAGTTTTTGGTTAGATCCTGAATTTCCAATCGCACTGCTGTTTCCTCCTTTGCAAAAAGGGTACCGGTTCCCGGTACCCTTTTCGGTTTTGGTATGCGTGGTTAGTATCCGCCCAGCCAGGACTGGTCGTAACGATCGGCGTAAAAATCTTCTTTGCGAATTAGTCTGTTGCCGTTATAGTTTCCGCCGAAGTAATCGTCTCCCTCCCAGGTGATACTAAAGTGCATGTAGTCTGTATCGCCTTCATTTTTCAGGCGAAACAGGTCTCCGCCATCCATGTCCATGTAGTAGATATAGCATCCTTCATTGGGTTCTCCTGTAAAGGACTGGATCAGGAAGATCTTATGATCCAGCAACCAGAAGTTGATCACTCGTTCCATAGTAATGGCAACTTTGGTGGTCTGTGTCTCCATATCATAGAGACAGATATCATCGCCCATCTGGTAGATGAACGTATTGCCATAGGAGAAACAGGGATCACCTGTCAAGATTAGTCCATCGTCCTCTGTGGCGATAGTTTCGCTTTTACCGGTATCTATATTGTATAGTCGGATCTCTGCGGGAATGTAGTCTTCCAAATATGCTTCATAGTCCGTGCTGTCACCGTACCACTCCAAGTATTCGTCTTCAGATAGTTTGTAGTCACGATGTACCATCAGAAGATTGTTGCCATAGATGCCCCATACGCTCCAATCTTGAAATTCATCGGGTAGTTCTTTTTTGTCTCCTGTGGTCAGATCGTAGATAAGCGGCTGTGCATTTAGCACGTCCTTAAACGAATTTGTGGCCTCATCAAACTGAGAGACATTTTTATTGTAATACAACGCACATTTCCCATCCGAAAATACACCAAGGGAAATATTAATAATTTCTTCGCTGGACTGTTTCCATTCTTCAAGAACTGTTCGCTGCCCCGTGGTGATATCCTTTTTTAAGAATTCCACGCTGCTGCCTTCGTCAGATACCGCATAAATTAGACCTTGATATTCACATAGATATAAGACATTTGTACCAATCCACGCCTGACAAGAGGCGTCAGTATGTTTACATCCAGGCTGGGAGCATAGGAATATGGTCTGTTTGGAATCCAGATCCATATACCTTAATGCCTGTTTTCCAGAATAGTAACCATTGCTGTGGGCAGCAGGCATACCATGAAAGCCAGTATAGACGGCGGAAATATTTTCTGTCGGTCTCTTAAAGATTTGGTTGGCTTCACTAATGAGGGATATTTCTGGCTCTACAGAAGAAACTGCAGTAGAGGAAGTCTCGGAAGAATATGTATCAAAGGTGTTCCCGGAAGATGGTTCTACAGCCGACGAAGACTCTAAAGGAGACTCTACAATAGGGGAAGTCTCAGAGGGATTATTCGTCGTACAAGCACATAGAGAAAGAATCATACAGATTGCTAAAAGAAAGCTACAGTATTGTTTAATCATGAGGCCCCCCTATCGCATTATAGCTAACTAATTTTCATGTTGTTATGGTGTCATAAATACACTCGAAGAGTATGTCTGATTATTAGCGATAACAGCACCTGTGCCATAGATACTTATGCAGTTGATGACTTGATTCATACCGTAGCGGCATTTAACCCATTTTGTAGAAATAGCGTTAACATTTTCGGCAAGTTGACCGGATGTAGAAGAACCAATGTCAGTTATATGGCCATAACTTCGGGTATTAAACTCCACTTTAGGTGCTCCAAGGTTGGCCTTAACAGCGGCTTCAGTACTAATCTGAGTACATGCGCCGGATGAAGAGCTATATCGTGCTGTAAGAACTGCAGAATAGTTTTTTCCGTTATATTTAAAGGGAATCATTTCATATCCATTTCCTCTACTTACCTCTGCAGCAGAAGCAGAGAATACAAAGAGAGAAAGTGCCAAAGCAAGAATTAAGCATAGGGAAATAATACGCTTTTTCATAGGTATACCGTCTTTTCTGTCATAATCATATTTTACTATATCAAATTCCAAACATAGTTAAAAGAGTGCCACCCATGAAAGATTCTTTAGATGGCAACTAGACATGAACCATTGGTACCATCTCCATTTGCTATGATTTTTTTCGACTATTCTGTTGGCAAGCAATGCATGTGACTATCCAAATAACCATATGCCCCTTGTTGAGGGCAGCGCCCTCAAACCCCTTTGAACACAGAACATAATTCTGTGGCTACGTGTTCTGCGAACGCTTATTTTAATAGTAGTGAAAGCTCTTGTACAGAGGATCTTCTTCCTTATTGAATACAAATAATCCGATACGAGTCTACTTGCTAGATATTGTTTGTCAGTAAAACATTACTGGGGTTATTTAGCAAGTTTAAAAGATCCAGAGCTGATATTGCTGCATGGGAATCGACTCCTTTCTTCATTCTCTCTTACCCTCTATAACGAATTTCTACTCTGATTTTGGACACTCAGAAAAAAATATTTCTATTTTTTCGTAAACAGAAAATAAAGGCGGTCGCTAATTTGCAACCGCCTTCATGTATATTTCAAAGTTACAATAATACCACTATAGGATCACTATGCTATTACACTTTCGGCCATCCGAATCAGTCCATCTTCTGAAATATAACCAGTGCTATACAGTAATGTATCTGTATTATCATCGATCCAAACAATAGCACTTGATTCATTTTGGATGGGTGATAAATAAACATCAGCGTTTACTCCGTTTATATCTGGATGATGTTGAATGTAATCAACTCCCTCTGCCAAAAATGTAACATCAGTTGACTGATTAGCATAAGCAAAACTTAATGTTTCCCCCATACTGTTAGAATAGATTGCTACCTTTCCAACGGGTGTTTCTTGTTCGCTTACTAAACTGTATCCATCTGGAAGCCAACCAAGTCGATATTCTGTGATGGCAATATTAGTATCTACATTATCATCATCAAAGACATATACATAAAATGACTCATACACTTCTTTGACCCAGCCAAACACAGTAGATCGTGCTTCTGCACTTATAATTAGAACAGAACTAAAGCTAAATGCCATCATCAATAGCAAACACGCAGCAGTTTGCAAAGTATGATACCGTATTGGATGCTGTGTTCGCCGTGCTATTTTTTGAATTTGCCTTTCAAAATGATAGGAATATTGATGGTGACACTCAGATGCTGATGGTAGACTAGCGTTGAGCTTTTTAGCCGCCTTAGCTGCGGCCAGTTGTAACATCTCATCAGTAATCACAAAATCTCCTCCTTCTTACATATTTCCATCAATTTAGTTTTTGCCCTTTGATCAAGTTTAGTAGCATTCGATAGAGAAATACCTAGCTGCTGGGCAAGTTCTTTGCAACTAAATCCATGATAATATCTTAGCACAATTACCTCTCGATACCGAGCCGGCAACTTCAAAATACAGTCGTCAAGGCCGATGAGTTCTGTTTGTTCAGCGGCGACAGCTCTGATTTCATCTAGATATTCTGTTGTTTCTATACGTTTGTTTTTTCGATATAAGTCGATGGACTTACTCTCTACTATATTAACGACATAACTTTGTGTTTTTGGACACACAGGATTTGCAATTTTCTTGATATTCTTCGCAACGACAATAAACGCATCGAGCACGGCATCTTCTGCATCTTGTTCATTGTGTAGAATTTGATTTGCTACATAAAACATAAGACCTTTATAGGTAAGATAGATTTCTTCGAATTTTGACTGATCCTCAGGTTCGTCGATTAGAGACATGTATATCAACATTATGATGTTTCCTTTCTTGAAACAACTTTTTTAAAATTATATCATAAATATTATTTTTGGGGAATCTACTGTCCGAAACAAATAATATTTTTCGTTATATATAGTAGTAAAAACAAAAGGAGTGATTAAAATGAAAAAATCGCCGTATTATTAGCCACCATTATAGTTTTGTGTATTCCAACAACAGTCTTCGCTTCTGCGGATGAACGCATCCTGACCAATCAAGTTTATTTTACAATTGATGGAACGACAGCTCAATGCTATGTTTTTGTTACATCAGATTCACCAGATACCTTGTCCTTGCCACGCACTCTGCCGGTCTTTTGAATGTACTGTCTTTTTGCCAGTGCAAACTCAGCATCAGCACATCGGCTCTCACAAGCAAAGCTGGTGATAAGCCGTCCATTATCGTTTTTTTCTGGATTCGCTACATAGTCGATGATGTCACGAATTGCCGTTCCGAAGTTGCGGCCTCTTCCTGTGTGTAGTGGCATAATGCGGGTCGTGGCCATAATTTATTTCCCCTCCCTTCAAAAAACCTCTGGCATTTATCTGCCAGAGGTTTTTGCTTTCCAATTTAATTGTAAACGTGATCTTGAATGGCATATCTCAAATCTTGCACCATGCCAAGAATCCATGCTGCGAACATCGGCAACCCCATTGGACTAACCAGAAATGCAATGATGAAAAGGATGATTCCGTTTTTCAGAGAGTATGTAACCAGCACTGCCACTCCCAAAAGAGCTATGACAGTAGCGGCCAGTCCAAAAAGGAAAGCGGAACAATAGAGCAGCGCAGAACAAATCCAAACTAACGAAGTCAGTACCAAAACGATTGGTGCGGCTAAAATCTTCAGAATAATTTTCATATCTCTTTTTCCTTTAACTCCAGATATTGTTTTCGTATGCTTTCAACTTGCAACTATTCCTCTTTTGTCAGATCATCGG
>JARIAT010000085.1 GCA_029257715.1 Faecousia sp.
CTGAGTATGCCCCCCATTGCCATGTCCATGGAGTGGATCTCGGTGCTGACTTTGTTCCACATGGAGCCGTTCCCACGCTGTACCAGCAGGCGGGGCTGGATCCGCAGTCCCTGGCAAATTATGTCCGTGAGGTTCTGACCAATGAAGAATAAAAAAAGATTGGATATCCTGCTCACAGAGCAGGGCTACGCAGAAAACCGAACCAAAGCACAGGCGATCATTATGGCCGGACAGGTCTATGTCAATGGTCAAAAGGCTGACAAGCCCGGCACCTCTTATGAAGATACCGTAGAACTTGAAGTCCGAGGTCATGTCTGTCCCTATGTCAGCCGCGGAGGTTTGAAACTTGAAAAGGCGCTTCGTGATTTCGGCGTGAAGCCGGAAGGTTTTGTGTGTTCGGACTCCGGTGCATCTACCGGAGGCTTTACTGACTGCCTGCTTCAGCAGGGCGCAAAAAAGGTTTTTGCAATTGATGTGGGATATGGCCAACTGGATTGGAAAATCCGTTCTGACGAACGAGTCGTGGTAATGGAACGCACAAATATTCGTTACGTCACACCGGATGATCTGGGGGAACCCCTTGATTTGTCCGTCATTGATGTTAGCTTTATTTCCCTGAAAATTGTACTGCCTGCCATTAAAAATCTACTCAGACCCTATCAGGGACAGGTCTTGTGCCTGATTAAGCCCCAATTTGAAGCTGGAAAAGAGAAGGTAGGAAAAAAGGGCGTTGTACGCGACCCAGAAACACATAAGGAAGTCCTCGACAACTTTGTAGCACTGGCTCACGAGTTGGACTTTCGGATTCTCGGCCTGACATTCTCCCCCGTAAAAGGCCCCGAGGGTAATATTGAATTTCTTGGCCATCTGACCCTCGCGGATGTTCCCGGCATAGAGCCTGATACTGCAAATGTAGTGGCGCAAGCTCATAAAACTCTGGACTGAAAGGATGAAACCGATGAAACGAGTCATTTTGACTCCCAATCCATATCGGGACGGTGAATTTCGCACCGTTCGCGCTGCCGATCAGATTCTGCGCAGCGCCGGTCTGGAGACAAGAATTTGTCTCCCTTTTGAGATTGACAAATCCTTTGCATTGCCCAAGGATATCCGTTTCTCACGTCTGGACAGAGAAATCAATAATGCTGATGCGTTAGTCTGTTTCGGTGGGGACGGTACAATTCTTCATATTGCAAAGACTGCTACACGTCATCGACTTCCGGTACTGGGGGTTAATATCGGCACCATGGGGTTCATTGCGGAACTCGAAAGCACTGAACTTCAGGAACTTCGTAACCTTGCCACAGGGAACTATAAAATGGATTCCAGAATGATGCTGGATGTGGTCATTCGTCGTGACAAAGATGTGATTTTTCACGATGTTGCCTTAAATGATGTGACCATTGGAAAAGGCAATATGTCGCGGATCGTCCACCTAAACGTTCGCTGTGACGGTGCGCAAGCTATGAATTTCGGTGGAGACGGACTTGTTTTGTCGACGCCGACCGGATCTACCGCTTATAATCTTTCTGCGGGGGGGCCGGTTGTCGAACCTGATGCAAGAGCCATTCTCATTACACCAATCTGTCCCCATGATATTACAACTCGAGGAATTGTTACATCCGACAAACGCACAATTACCATTCAGCTGTCCAACAATGCCCGTCGAAACGCATATCTGTCTGTGGATGGCGGCAGATCAGTGCGGCTTAATATGGGGGATGTGGCAACTATTACATGCTCCAAGCTGGAAACAAAGCTGATCCGTCTGAAAAACCGAAGCTTTTATGAAATCATGAATACAAAATTCAAAAAATTTGATTGACATTGATTGTGAGGTGCATTGATCGTGAAAACCCAGCGTCAGGCAAAAATCATGGAAATTATTTCCACCAGAGATATTGAAACTCAGGAACAGTTGCTTGAAGCATTACAGGAGGCGGGATTTTATTCCACTCAGGCCACTATTTCTCGGGATATCAAAGAATTGCGGGTTGTGAAAGAGCTCACAAGCTTCGGAACATATCGCTATACGACAGCAGCAAAAGACGGCACCCACACGTTTTCTGCGCGTCTAAATACCATTTTTCGAGAGTGTATTACAGGGTACGACTATGCCCAGAACATCATCGTCGTCAAAACAATGCCCGGTCTTGCCGGAGCCGCAGCTTCTGCGATCGACAGCATGAATCTCAGCGTTGTGGTCGGTACTCTGGCCGGCGATGATACAGTTATGATCGTAATGCGTGACACAAATGCCGCAGCTGCATTCTGCGGTGAAATTAGAAATTTGCTGTCTTAAGCAAGAAGAACGGAGGAATCAGAGTGCTGAGTCTTTTACATATTGAGAATATCGCTGTCATTGAATGTGCGGATATCTCTTTCGATCAGGGCTTTAATGTTCTGACCGGCGAGACCGGTGCAGGTAAATCTATCGTTATCGATGCAATCTCCGCAATTTTAGGACAGCGTGCCTATCGGGATATGATTCGCACGGGAGCAACGAAAGCTTCCGTGCGTGCTGTTTTTCGAGATGTTCCAAAACTTGCGTGGTTTGAAGAACAAGGCGTGGAATATGATGCTGAAACGGTGATTCAGAGAGAAGTCTATCTGGATGGACGCAATATCTGCCGTGTCAATGGAAGCCTTGTAACCGTTTCTATTCTCCATAAACTGGGGATTCAGCTCATCAATATCCACGGTCAACACGATTCCGCAGCACTGTTCGATGAAGAGAATCATTTGCATTTTTTAGATGCGTTTGCTGACAATGAGCAGATATTAGTTGATTATCAAGCCAGATTTCAGATTGTATCTCAGCTTCGCCGGGAAATCAGTCGCCTGTCTATGGACGAAGGTGAAAAGTTGCGGCGGATGGAAAGTCTGAAGTTTCAGATTGATGAAATCAGCAGAGCCCAGCTGGAAGTCGGGGAAGACGAAGCGCTGGAAGCGCGGCGAAAGGTATTGCAAAACTCTGAGAAACTGTCTGATGCCATTAACGCAGGGGTTGAATATCTCTACGGCAGTGATGAAACAGATGGCGCCGCCACTCTGATGTCACAGGCAGAGCGAGCGCTATCAAAGGTTTCCCGATTTGACGAAAATTTGTCCCAGCTCCACGAACGGGTAAAGGATCTCATGTATCAGGTGCAGGATGCTGCGGATGGACTGCGTGATTGCCGGGATAGCTTTGCCTATTCCGCAGAAGAACTGGAACAGATTGAAAGCCGGCTGGATATTATTCATCGTCTTAAACGGAAATACGGAGCAGACTGCGCTGAAATTCTTGCATATCTGGAACGGGCGCAGAAGGAGCTGGATGATATTGAATTTGCAGACGACCGTATGATCCAACTGAAAAAGCAGCTGGAAAAAGCACAGGCTGAGGCACAGGAGTGGGCAGAGAAGCTTCGGGCAAGCCGCAAAAAGGCCGCTCGGGTTCTTGCGGTTCGGATTCTGGATGAGCTGCATCAGCTGGATATGCCGAGAGTTCAGTTTGAGTGCGTATTTACTGAAATCGAACTTTCTCCATCCGGTATGGATGCCGTGGCGTTTTATATGTCTGCCAATGCAGGTGAGGCCCTGAAACCAATGAGTAAGGTTGCATCCGGAGGTGAGCTGGCACGTATTATGTTGGCTATGAAAAATGTTTTGGCAGAGAAGGATTCGGTCCATACGCTGATTTTTGATGAAGTGGATACAGGCGTTTCCGGACGAGCTGCACAGAAGGTTGCAGAGAAACTCCGTAGCGTTGCAAAAAGCAAGCAGGTGCTCTGTGTGACACATCTTCCGCAGATTGCAGCACTGGCTGATACGCATCTGCTCATTACAAAAGCCGAGCGAGACGGAAGAACGTATACCTCTGTAACACCGCTGGATCTGGATGGTCGAAAAGCAGAGCTTGCCCGGATTATTGGAGGCACTTCTATTACGGAGACAACACTGAAGAGCGCCGGAGAAATGCTCCAGCACGACTGATGTATGATAATTTCTGTTTTTTGACCTTGACAAACGACTTTTGATTTGCTAGGATATGATCATATTCAATAGTTGAACACGTTGATGGGATGAAGTAAGCGTCCACCGTTCTTTCAGAGAGTTCCCGGTTGGTGAAAGGGAATAAGACGGAACGTCGAAATACCTCCCGGAGTGGCCTGCCTGAAATAAAAAGTAGGGGAGGACGGGTTCGCCCGATACTGCGACAGATGTTGTTGGACATCGTGAGGGTTTCACCGAGAGATGAAACCGAACCAGAGGTGGTACCGCGTATTTTCACGCCCTCTGTCCGTTATGGACAGAGGGCGTTTTATTTTCAATTATAAATTTTTGGAGGAATTTCAAAATGAAAGTTTACGACGAACTGGTTGCCCGAGGCCTGATTGCACAGGTGACCAATGAAGAAGAAATCCGTGATTTGATCGACAACGGAAAGGCAACTTTCTATATCGGCTTTGATCCTACAGCAGATTCCCTGCATGTCGGCCACTTTATGGCACTGTGCCTGATGAAGCGACTTCAAATGGCTGGAAATAAGCCGATTGCTCTGATTGGCGGCGGCACTGCTATGATCGGCGATCCCTCTGGCCGTACAGATCTTCGCTCCATGATGACCCGCGAAACTATTCAGCATAACTGCGATTGCTTCAAGAAACAGATGGAGCGATTCATCGAATTCGGAGAAGGCAAGGCCCAGATGGTCAACAACGCCGACTGGCTTCTGAATCTGAACTATATTGATTTTATTCGTGATGTGGGCAGCTGCTTCTCTGTCAACAATATGCTTCGTGCCGAGTGCTTCAAGCAGAGAATGGAAAAGGGACTGAGCTTCCTGGAGTTCAACTACATGCCCATGCAGTCCTATGATTTCTACTACCTCTATCAGAACTACGGCTGCAACCTGCAGTTTGGTGGTGACGATCAGTGGTCCAACATGATCGGCGGTATGGAGCTGATTCGTCGTAAACTGGGCAAGCAGGCCAATGCAATGACCATCACCCTTCTGCTCAATTCTGAGGGAAAGAAGATGGGCAAGACTGCTAAGGGTGCTGTCTGGCTTGACCCCAACAAGACTTCCCCTTATGAGTTCTACCAGTACTGGAGAAATGTAGAGGACGCTGACGTTATGAAGTGCATCCGTATGCTGACCTTCCTGCCTATGGAGCAGATCGAGGAGATGGCAGCTTGGAAAGATGCCAAGATTAACGAAGCAAAAGAAATTCTGGCATACGAGCTGACCAAGCTGGTTCACGGTGAAGAAGAGGCCAACAAAGCACAGGCATCCGCTAAGGCACTGTTTGTGGGTGGTGGCGATGATTCGAATATGCCCACCACTGAGATTTCTGCGGATCAGCTGCAGGATGGTCAGATCGGCATTCTGAACCTGATGGTTGCCTGCAAGCTGTCCAGCTCTAATAAGGAAGCCCGCCGACTGGTTGAGCAGGGTGGTGTCTTTGTCAATGATGAGAAGGTCCCTGCGGCTTCTTTCGCAGTTACGGAGGAAATGCTGAAGGATGGTGTTAAGATCCGCAAAGGAAAGAAGGTTTTCCATAAGGCAATTCTGGTTTAATCATTAAGCTGATACAACAGGGCAGATCATCTGCCCTGAAAAAAACGCGTGCCGCAATGAGCGGCACGCGTTTTTCATTATTTTGTATCCTGATAGGTTAGAATTTCCTTTGCGATGTAAATGGGACGATTTTTGGTTTGTTCAAATATCCTACCCACATACTCACCGATAATGCCAATACAGATCAGCTGCATTGCGCCAAGAATCAGTGTCAAAACAATAATTGTTGCATACCCAGGGACTGCAATTCCGTGTTCCAGTTTTTCCCAGATAACAATGATAGAATAGATGACAGCGGCCAGTGCAGTCATACCCCCAAGGCAAGTCGCAAGTCTGAGTGGTGCAGTAGAAAACCCGATAATGCCATCGACAGCATAATTAAAAAGCTTTCGGAAAGACCATTTTGTAGTCCCGGCGACCCGCTCGCATGCAGTATAGGGGATGAAGCAGGTTTCATATCCAACCCATGCGAAAATTCCTTTGCTGAAGCGATGATATTCTGCCAGCGCTACCAGATTTTCGGCAACACCACGTCGGAAAGTCCGGAAATCACTGGCATCCGGATGCAATTTGACAGCTGAAAGATGGTTAATAATTTTATAGAAGCTTTTCTTAAAGAAACTGAGAACTTTTCCTTCGCCGCGGCGATCCTGATAGGCAGCTACCACATCATACTCGGGGTGATCCTCCAAAGTTTGCACCATATCCCGAACTATTTCCGGCCGCTGCTGCAAATCCGCATCAATCAGAGAAACATAATCACCCTCTGCATGCTGCATTCCGGCATAAATAGCGGATTCTTTTCCGAAATTTCGGGAAAAACTAATAACCTTCACAGGACATCGCTGCGCAGAGTGGATTTTCTTCAGTTGATACAGCGTAGCATCTTTGCTTCCGTCATCGACAAAGATGATTTCATAATCATAACCGCAGCCATCGAATGCCTGAATCACGGCATCCTGAAACAAACTAACGCTTTCGGCTTCATTATAGCAGGGGACAACCAGGGATAATTTCATGGTTCCTCATCTCGTTTCGTATCATTCATTATAATATCACCATTATAAACTCAATCAGAACTTCCGTCAAGAATCTTCCTGCCACCTGCGAAAAAACGAAGCGAGCCGAAGCTCCAGCGCTTCATCAGCTGGCTCCAACGGCATCCGCCCGACACCCACATCATAGCCTACATACTTCATAGCGGCTTTCACGGGAATTGGATTGACACGGCTGAACAACAAATCCATCAGCGGCAGTAGCCTGCGCTGAAGTTTTGCCGCTGTTTCAAAGTCACCGTGAAGTGCTGCAATCACCATTTTGTTCATTTCATTTGGCATGACATTGGATGCAACCGAAATCACGCCGCGGCCGCCCAAGGCCATCACGGGGATGGTTTGATCGTCATTACCCGACCAAACGGAAAAATCATCTCCGATTTCTGAAATAATATGTGCGATCCTTGATATGCTTCCGCTTGCCTCTTTCATTCCTGCGATATTTGGAATTTGGGAAAGGCGTCGGCAGGTTTCCATTGTAAGATCCATCCCTGTTCGAGAAGGAACATGATAGACAATTACAGGAAGATCCACAGATGAAGCGATTGCCTGATAGTGCCGAACAAGTCCTTGCTGGGTTGTTTTGTTGTAATATGGAGTGACAACGAGCAACCCATCCACACCGATTTTCTCAGCTTCTCGGCTCAGTGCAATGGCATGAGCCGTATCATTGGAGCCCGTGCCTGCAATGATACGGCATTCTCCGTTTGCTGCGTTTACTCCGCAGCGAAATAATTCAAGCTTCTCATCATCGGAAAGCGTCGGAGATTCACCGGTTGTTCCGGCCAAGACAACGGCAGAAACTCCGGAATTGATCTGACGGCGAATCAGCTCTGTAACCATTGGAAGATTGATTCTTCCATCTTTAAACGGTGTGATTAACGCAGTACACAGTCCCTCAAACAGCGGTTTTTTCATAAAATGCCACCTCCATGACATTCTATGAAGTTATGCCTATCTTTGCCCGAAAAATCATCGATTATTCCGTTCGGAGTGCAATCACAGGATCTTTCTTTGCAGCCTGACGGGAAGGAATCAATCCTCCCAAAACCGTCAGGAACATACTCAGCAGAACCAAAATAACACCGCCTGTCACAGCCAGTCGAGCAAAAATATCCGTATTATTGCACAACTACCAGATCAGATGATTGATGGGGAACAGAAGCGCAAC
>JARIAT010000090.1 GCA_029257715.1 Faecousia sp.
AACTTATCGGCTCGATGAGCAGATCCGCCAGTCTCTTTTGGCGCTGGAGCCAAGGTGGATTGAAAAAAACAACGAATTTGATGTGGATCTTGAATGTATCGAGTATACCGGCAACGAGAATCTTTTAATGCATGTATGGAACAATCTGATGGAAAATGCCATCAAATACGGCCCAGACGGAGGCCTTATCACCATGCGTTTGACACAGAGCCAGTCTACAATCACATTTACAATTGAAGATGAGGGCCCGGGAATTCCGGAAGAGGCGCAGGCCCATATTTTTGATCGGTTTTACCAAGCTGACAGTTCTCGAAAATCGGAGGGAAACGGTTTGGGTCTTGCCCTTGTCAAGCAGATTCTGGCGATTTCGAATGGTTCTATTTCTGTGCAGAATTGTCCGCAGAAGGGGTGCAGGTTTATCGTTCAATTGCATATCTGATCCGTCTGGTCGGCACAATTCAAGCATAAGATGTGCCGACTTTTTTGACGGAGGGCAGACGATTGTATGGTATCTTCTTTTTCAACAATTGTTGAGCTTTAATTGAGATTTAATTGTAAGAGTGAAGATATACTGTTAAAAACGATTATTTCGATAGAGGAAATAGAATCATATGAGAAATTATATCACGATTGAACGCGAATACGGGGCCGGTGGTGCTGAAATTGCTCGACGGCTTGCCCAAGAGTTACATATTGCGTGTTATGGGGAGGAAATTCTTGAAAAAGCAGCGGAATCGCTTCAGGTTTCCGTTTCGAGAATTCGCCGGTACGAAGAGCATATTTGCAGCAGCCTGCTTTATTCCGTCGTGATGCTTGAAAAAGCAAGAACGTCTGATCCCGATCAGATGCTGAGAGACGGATACTGGGTTATTGCGGAGCAGCGCGCGATTCGTTCGCTTGCAGATAAAGGTCCAGCGGTTTTTCTCGGACATTGTGCTTGTGAAGCCCTGAAAGATTATTCGGGTGTCCTTCGGGTTTTTGTGAAAGCACCAATAGATGTGCGAAAAAATCGGTGTATTGAAGAATATGGAATGAATCCTTTGGAGGCTGAAAATATCATTCACAAAAATGACACAACACGCGCAAGCTATTACGCCATCAATACGACTGCAAGATGGAAGCGGGATGAAAATTACGATGTTGTATTGGATTCAGCCCTTCTCGGAATAGAGGGGTGTGTGTCGGAGCTCAAAAAACTCGCACAGTGCTTTTGATTCGGGGGATCAGGTGGAGCTTGCTGCAACGCAATTCATATTTGAAATCAACATAGACTGAGAAAAGAAGATCATTCACATTCGGCTGCACAGCATATGGTGTTATATTGAATAGGAGGAGAGCAAATGGGAATATTTCTGACACTTGCGAACTTGTTTTTTATCGGTTCTGTCTTTGGATGGTGTCTAGAACTGGTATTCCGAAATGTGGTTCATAAAAGTGACAAATGGATAAATCCAGGATTTTGTACGGGGCCATATGTTCCACTATATGGGTTTGGGCTATGTATTTTGTTCTTACTGGCCTCCCTGGAGCAGCGCCACATGATATCCAACCCGTTTTGGAATAAACTGCTGGTTTTTGGACTCATGGCTGTCGGAATGACATTGATTGAGTATATTGCAGGCATCATGTGTCTCAAGTGCTTTAATGTCCGTCTCTGGGATTATTCTAACATGTGGGGAAATATACAGGGAATTATTTGCCCGCTGTTTTCGGCAATCTGGGCCGTAATGGGTGCTGTTTATTATTTTGTAGTGCATCCGCACATTCTTACTATGCTCAATTGGCTTTCGAGAAATCTCGCATTCTCGTTTTTTATCGGAATGTTTTTCGGAATCTTTCTCATTGATGTGGCACACTCGACAAATTTGGCGGTAATGCTGCGCAGATTTGCACGGGAGCATCAGCTTGTGCTGCATTACGAAGAAATCAAGGATCATATTCGGCGGCGCCAATTTCAGCTGGAAATGCGATACCAGTTTTTCCGCCCCTTCCATTCAGACCATACAATTTATGAACACCTGAAGGAACTGTATGAAATTCGAGAACCACGGTTGGTCAGAAAAGTCCAGAAAAAGAGAAGTACACACAAGAAATCACATAGTTAAATGCGCGATAGGGGATGCACTATGACTCGTCTGACGAAAAAAGAAGTCTTTACAATTCCAAATATCATCGGATATATTCGACTTTTTTTGATTCCTGTTTTTTGCTGGGTATATCTCCGCGCCGATGATACATCAGATTATATGTGGGCTGCGGGAATTGTTATTTTCTCCAGTTTTACAGATTTGTTTGACGGAATGATTGCGAGAAAACTGCATCAGGTTACAGAACTTGGAAAGTTTCTGGATCCATTGGCAGATAAGCTGACGCATGCCGCAATGGCATTATGTTTGGCAACCAGATATCCTCTGATGTGGGTATTGATTGCATTGATGGGAATCAAGGAAGGGTATATGGCTCTGATGGGGCTAAAATTTCTTGCAGTCGGAAAAAAACTCAACGGTGCAATGTGGTTTGGAAAAATGTGTACCGCCGTACTTTTTACAGGAATGGTAATTTTGTTTTTCTTTGTTCAAATGCCGTCACCAGGGGCCAATATTCTGATTGCAATTATGATGGCAGTGATGATTTTTACACTTTTGAGCTATATCCCTGTTTTTCGGCACATGAAAGAACAGTAGAAACCATAACTTTAGCACTCGTTAAGAGTGAGTGCTAAAGTTAACGATTCATTCATAACTTTCACATAGTTCGGACAAAAATCCATCGTATGATTAAATACAAGAAGAGAAATTCATAGAACAGATACACAATCTGCAAGACAGCAGAGACGTGGGAACTAATATGATATTCTTTGTGGAGGTTTTAATTATGTACGAAATGAATCAAAGAAATAGTCGTCACAGCAATGGCTACAATCCGTTCCGTGAGATGGAGCAGCTGGAGCGGAACATTTTTAGAGCGCCTTATACACGTTATGATACCGCTGATATGGAAGGAGAATTTCCTACAGATGTAATTGATGAAGGAGATTGCTTCCTGCTTGAGAGTGACTTGCCGGGTGTACAAAAGGCGGATATCCGGCTTAGTCTCCATGGTGATACTTTAACCATTCAAGCTGAACGCCACTGCAGCCACGAGGATTCAGAGCATACGGGAAAACTTGTCCGTAGAGAGCGTACATACGGATCTTTCGTGCGTCAGTTTAGCCTGAAGGAAATTGATACAGATCATATCCGTGCATCCTATGAAAATGGGGTGCTGACCCTGGTGCTTCCCAAAAAACAGCCGGATCTTCCCAAAACAAGAACGTTGACAATTGAATAAAAAATCTTAAAATCGGAAAGCCCTGTATCCTAAGATACGGGGTTTTCTGCTGTTTACCCGCAGCGCTTTTAATTTAACAGTCGCAGTTTATGATATAGAAACGAATTGTTTGCATTTCCTTCAGTTTGATACATGATGAGATTTAATAAAATGGCTTACGGTCTAATCAAGATCGTAAGCCATTTTCATTGTATAAAGACAACCACCGGCCTAGCCGGTGGTTGTCTTTTTGCGTTGTGCCGTTGTGGATGTTTTACGCCGTATACAGAAAAATCTGCGATGTAATTATTGATTTCAGCCAGAGCTGACCTGTTCATCCATTCCGAGGAGAAGACGCTTCATCTCTTCGTAAATAACTTTTGCAGCATTACGCTTATCACCAGCAGCCAGATTCAAACGCATTTTCTCCAATTTTCTGGGTTTGTTCAATAGATCGAGACACACATCTGTAATATCACGAACGGAGGTGCCGGTTTTTGCGGCCCGTTTTCGGATAAAATAAATTTTATTATATTCCTCGCATCCAGCAACAGCGTCGATAAACACCATGGGCAGATTCTTCATGGATGCTTCCGTCACACTGATCCCGCCGGGTTTGGTCAAGTAAAGATCTGCACTGTCCATCAGCTTGGACATATTTTCCACATATCCGAAAATATGGATATTATCAAAATTTTGGTATTTTCGTGTCAGTGATTTTTGAAGTTTTTTGTTAGTTCCGCATACAATGGAAAGATCCACTGTTTTGGGGAGCTTTCGAGACAGCTGTTTCGCAAGGCTTTTCATTGGGCCGCAGCCCATGCTCCCACACATCATCAGCAGATGTTTGTGCGTTGTAGGAATTCCAAATGCCAGTTTTGCCTCGTTCATGGAAACATGATGATAGAACATCTGACGAATAGGAATTCCACTGCTTATGATTTGCTCATCTGCTATATTGGGGCACTCATAGGAAACAGAAAGGGGCTGATCTGGGATAAAATGAAGGTCCACTGTGCTTTCTTTTGTTCCTGGATTACAGGTGTAATCCGTGGCAACGAGGCAGGTTACAATTGGAAGATGATACCGTTTTTGAACCTCTGTAATCATCAAAGATGCAAACACATGGGTACAGATGATGGTCTCAAATCCACCTGCGGTGATACAATCGCGAATTCGCTCGGCACCCAGCGTCAAGAACTTATAAATATGAGAGTCTTCCTCAAATAGACCGGAATGTTTCTCAGAATATCGATATCCCACTTCAAAAAGGCTGTGAATATGACGATATATGGCCACATGGCCCCAGCATACCACCTTAGAAACGCGCTCTGAAACAAAACTGAGAGCATCTTCTATGGTGCAGATTTCCCCCTGCGTGTCATAGTATTCTTTGATGGCTTTGGCGCAGGAGTTATGTCCCTGACCGGTGCTGCAGGTCAGAATCAGCGTTGCCATTTTCATTCTCCTTTCATACTGTTAGATAAAATAATTGGGACAGTTAAAATCATATCTATTTAAAACCAGTATAACAGCGGTAAATCAAATCTGGGTCAACTGATCTTCAACTTTTGTTGAAACTCCCTAAGAAATTGCAAAGAATTTCAATAGCAATCTGGGGTTCTAAATTTTTTGAAAGGGCAAAATTAGCATTCAACCATAGGTTTCGAAAGGTCAACAATTGTTGAGTTTTGGTTGAGATGTGGTTGAAAAAACTGCGGTAGAATACAGCTATACACGGTGGAAAATGCAAATTACATCAAGGAATCTGAGCAATAAATGACAGGAGAATGATCTGGATTTCTTTCGTCGAAGAAGATTAAAAATACATATTATATACTTACAGGGGGGATACGATGTCTAAAATTCTGATTGCAGAGGATGATCTGGAACTGCGTCGGCTGTTTATCAGAGTTCTTCAGAAAAACGGATATACAGTCAAAGCTGTAACCAACGGCTGCGAAGTTCTGGAATCGCTGAAAGAAGGGTTTGATTTGGTGCTCTCAGATGCAATAATGCCTGTGATGAATGGATTTGAAATGGTAAAACATCTCAGAGAGATGGGAAGTGCTATTCCGGTGCTGATCCTTACAGCGAAAGATGCCTTTGATGATATGTCTGAGGGATTGTTAAGCGGCACCGTTGAATATATGATGAAGCCGATCAATATGAAAGAAATGATCCTTCAAATCGGGGCATTGCTATCACGGGCGAAAATTATAATCGAACATCGTCAGATTTTAGGGAATACGATTCTGGAAGCGGATTCCCTTACCGTCACAGAAGAAGGAAGATCTGTGACGCTTCCGCAAAAGGATTTTCAGCTTCTCTATAAAATGGCCTCCAATCCTGGAAGAATTTTTACCTGTCAGCAGCTTATGGACGATATCTGGGATCGAGATGGAGAATGGGATTCCAAGACGGTGGATTCCCATGTAGGGATGCTTTGCGAGCAATTTCGGGAAAATAAGGATTTTAAAATCGTTAGTATGCGTGGAATTGGGTATAAAGTAGCACCGTGTGTTTGAGAACTCTTTCCTTTCGATCGCCGCTGTACATATGCAGCGGCGATTCCGTTTTCCTGCAAGAGCGCGTGAGGATTGGAGCAAAAATTAGAAAAATTGCCTGGATGAATTTCATCCAGGCAATTCGATTATTCATCAGCTGAATCCTGCTGTTCCGTTTTCTTTTTACGATTGCGTTTGTGATGGTGAACCCAAAGGCTCATCAGAATCATAACACCCACACCGGCTCCGGCCGCAAGGAATAACTGAGTATGATTGACCGGGGGAATCTGAATCAAGCAAATTGCACTATCACTGGGATCAATGTCAAAAACAAGGTAAGATCCGTTAGCTGTTACATCTGCTTTTCTCCAACTGCCATCGATCTCTTGAATGGAAATCTCTGAGATTTCTGCAGTCAGACCATCAGGAATTGCCAAACGGACTTTCTGTACCTCATGAGTTCCAAAATCAGGGAGAATCCATCCCTCAATGATCTGCGCATCTTCCTGCACCTCCGGAAAATCAGAATCAGGAAGGGAAGCCAGTGATAAGGTATCGTCTTTCGTAAATTTACCTTCAATCAGCGCAATGGCTCGTCCATCCTCCCGTTTTTCAGCACTTGCGATGACATTTCGTCTGGAATCATATGTCGGCATAAACATCATATCAAAGTAGATATGATCGAGGTCCATATCCTCTAGCCCATCCCAGGTGCCTACACAATCGTCTTTTTGTGGAGCTTCTGGGATCTGCTCGAGGGATTCTCCGATGGGGACAGATATAGTTTCCTCTCTTCCGTTTTCGTATCGAAATTTCATTTCGGCTTTTTCAAAGATAGAGGGGAGATTCTCAAGCTGAAGAAAAGCATTCCGTTCCATTGGCTCTGCCAGACCGGAATAACTGATTCCGTCAATGCCGCCCATATAATGGACAGGGAGAAAATAATTGCCGTGAATCGGATTTTCTGCATCTGTGGAGTCGCCAAACGCACCTAATATGGTTCCCAGCTGTTCTCCTTCATCGGGGAGACAAACAAGGCTGCGACAATCAGATACAATCGGTGCAATTCCGGCAATACCTCCGACTCCGAGCTTTCCCTTTAACTGACATCTGGCGCTGCATTGACGAATAAAGCCTCGGCTTGAACCGGCAATACCGCCGATATACTGTGCTGTTTCTCCGTCTACCAGACCGGTGTTGATCCCTTCACGTACAAGCCCCATGCTCAGATTTCCTGCAATACCGGCTCCATTGCGTTTCTTGACGGTAATTTCGGAGCTGTTTCGACAGTTTAGAATGACTGCACGAACCTTACTGTTAAAATTCAGGGACTGATCGCCGCTGATCTGAAAGTCATCTTCGGGGTCAAGGTCGTTCTCCCAACCGACCGTACCGGCGATGCCGCCGATATTCATATCTCCTGAAATAGGGCCAAAGTTTTCGCAATCCATCACTTTTCCGGTCAAATTGTCCGGCGTGTCCTCGTCAGAAATGTCCGTGACGGTTCCGCCTACATTCTCTGCTGCATGGTCAAGGGTGTTGGAAATGGCATTGATTTGACCTGTAATTGCATGAACATCGTTGGCAGCAGTGCCGATTCCGGCTACGGATGTTCGATTTATAGAAGTCATGGTTGACTGCATGGAGCTGATGGAACCAGAAAGCGTATTTTTAGCCGCCAAAATGCTGTCTTCGTCAGGTAAATGGGGATTATCCTGACTGGGAATAATTTGCTTGACAGCATCCACCGCCGTATCCGCCTGTGTATGAAGCTGGTTCATCTGACCACTGAGTTCCCGAGAGGTTTTATGAATATTAGAGGAAGCTCGGTCTGCAAGATTAGAAGTGGTTGCCAGCTGACCGCGCAAAATCTGAAGCGTATCTTTGGAAAACTCAATGTTTGTTACCGGCTCCATTTGGCCGACAATGCCTGCGACCTCTTTACGACCAAAGACTTTTCCATAATTGCGACAGGATGCAATCAAGCCTTTTTGACTTCCGGCGATCCCCCCCACATTATAGCCCATATGCTGATAGCCGACGGTACCATCGTTATCACATCCGCGAATCACACCGCTTGTGGTTCCTGCAATACCGCCGAGATCCGTCACGGTATTGGCGGATTCCGTTCCCATAATGGTATCGGTAGTAATGTCAGATACCATCACATTGTTTTCCGTGGAAGTTGTGTTGATGCCTGCCTTATTGCCGCAGTCCCGAATCAAACCGTAATTTTCACCGGCCACACCACCGACAAAATGATTGCCATGGATATTGCCGGAGATATAGCATCCTTCGATTACACCGCTGACCGTATTGGTGCCGGCAATTCCGCCGACACAATCTGTTCCGGATACTTCTCCTTGGAAAATACAGTTGCGGATGGTACCGGCATTGCTTCCCACGATTCCACCAACCTGACGGCGGGTGCCTTCCGGTGAAATCGTCCCCTGAACAGAGAGGTTTTCTACCACGGCGTCTTTGGTCAAATAGCGAAAGAGTCCTTGGATTGAACCTTCTTCTGTCAGCGAAAGACCGCTTATTACGTGGTGATTTCCCTGAAATGTACCGGAAAAACTCGGAATTCCGGAAAAATCTGCTCCCTGCAGATCCAAATCAGCCTCCAACGAGACGGTTAAACCACTGCTGTATGTGTCGAGAACACAATTCTCTGCGAACGCACAGAGCTCTTCCGGTGTCGAAATGACCAGATCTGCTGTTTCCGATTCCTCTGCGAAAACAGGAGCGATAAACCCAGTCAGCAGCGCAAGCAGCAGTAATCCACAGACAACTGCTCTGAGATATTTATTCATGTTCCGTGCCTCCTTGTGCAGAATCGGATTCTGTTGTGATATTTGCATTTAGATCACCCTTTAAGGTACCCTCGAAATCAGCATCCACCATACCGCAGATATATCCCCGGACATGACCGGTCAATTTCATGTCACCGCTGGAGGTCTGGAGCTTGGTACGCTCAATTCCTTTAAACTTAAAGCTGGTTCGTTCAATCACAGAATCGCCGAGAACCAGAATAGAGGGCAATACACCCAAAACCAGAATAATGGAAATGATTGTACCTCGGCCCAGACAGTTACCCATAATGGAGATAACAGGGTTTGCAGACAGGTTGCCGATCAGAAGTCCTGCCGCAGCCATGATGCTGCCGGACGTGAAGACCGTGGGGAAAGAAGAATTCAGCGCCTGAATAATGGCCTGCTTATGAGGCATTTGACGCTTCAGCTCCTGATAGTGGCTGGAAATCACGATTGCGTAGTCAATATTCGCACCCATCTGGATTGCATTTACAATCAGATAACCCAAAAAATACAGAGGCTGATCCATCAGGGTAGGGAAGGAGAAGTTAATCCAAATACTTCCCTGAATCACGATAATAAGCAGGACAGGCAGGCCAACTGACTGGAATGTGAACAGCAAAACCAAAATGACAAACAGTGCCGAGAGAATACTAATCAGCAAATTATCCCCTGCAAACGAAGAGGCCAGATCTCGGGAACTGGTGGAGTTGCCGACGACAAAGTAATCATCTTCGTAATACTTTCCGATGATATGGCGCATTTCATCCAAGAATCCAAAGGTTTCATCACTTTCCTCTGGAAGATCAAGATAGACAATCATACGGCTGTATTTATCATTCTGAAGCTGTTTTTGAGCGGTTTCCATGAGATCAAACAGTTTTTCCAGCGATTCTTTCGTTTCACCCTCCAGAAGTATATTATTGGTCTGAATCTCATCCTTGAGATACAGGAACATATCAAATAGAGGAACATCATACTCAGTCATACCGCTTAGGATCTGGCCATACTGATTCTGCTGAAGGGCATATGCAGTGTAAAGCCCCTTCGCAAGCTCGTAATCAAGCCCAACCAGCTCCGAAAATTCCCGGGGAGTCAGAGAGTCTGTCAAATGATATCCGTCAAAGACATCCATTCCGGACAAAGCCATTGTTCCTTTGACTTCAGGGCGGGTTTCCAGCTCGTTCAAAATTGCTTTTTCCGCCTCATAATTTCCACTGGGAACCACAAGCGCAACCATATTATTGGTGCCGAAGGTGTCCTTGATCCGGAACTGTGCTTCCTGCCGTGCGGACATTTTTGTGGTTTTTACATCAGTATAGCTGTAACAGTATGGGCACTTATTTGCAAGATAACATGCACCGACCAATACAATTGCAAACAGGATCGGCATTACATTTCGGGTAGCTACAGCAAATTTACCAACAGGCGTAATGTTGGGGAGAAGTTTTTTGTGTTTGGTTTTGTCGATCCACGGACTGAACAGAATCAAAAGACCCGGCATAAGCGTAAACACCGACAACAGGCTCAAGAGAACGGACTTAATCAGTACAATCGACATATCAAGACCAATGGCGAACTGCATAAATGACAGTGCAATCAGTCCGCTGATGGTCGTCAGGGATGAGGCGCTGATCTCCGGAATCGCTTTAGAAAGTGCATCAATGCAGGCATCTCGTGCACATTTTGTTTCGTGTTCATCCGAGAATCGGTGGCAGAGGATAATTGCATAGTCAATTGCCAATGCCAACTGCAAGACAACAGCGATGGAATTGGAAATAAAACTGATCTTTCCACACAGGAAATCTGTACCCTTATTGAGCAGGGCCGCTGTGCCAAAAGTGAGCAGCAGAACCGGAACTTCTGCATAGGATCGGGAGGTCAGTGTCAAGACCACCACAATGATGACGACCGCAACGACCAAGATGGTAGACATTTCCTTGTTCAAGTCCGCAATTTCGTCGTATCCTATGGGTGTATCATAGGATACATCATAATCCTTCAGCTTTTCTTCAATGGTTTGCATCGCTTGCAGACAGATTTCGTCATCTACTACTCCACTGAAATTAAGGTCATAGAGCGCGCTGGCATCTCGGTAGTGATCGTCGGTATCATCAAATGATACCATCTGAACCCCCTCAACGTCCTCCAGAATATCACGTATTTCTTCTGCGGTTTCGTATGTGATATTTGAAACCATAACCTGCGCCGTCGCATAGGTGGTAAAGTTATCGTTCATCGCCACAAGTCCCTGACGCGTCTCCGTGTCTTCGGGCAGATAGGTGGTTACGTCATTTTCTACCTCTACCCAATTCATAGAGAATAGACTGAAAACCATTGCAAATCCGTACAGCAGGAAGAACAGAGATTTTTTGTCAACGATAAACTCCGCAACCTTATGAATTAGATTGTGATTGGAATTCTCACCTTTCATAATTTCCTCCTAGTTTCATTTTTCATGAGAAATTGTAATTCTACAAATACAACCGTATATCAACTGAGGTTCAACAATTGTTGACTTTTGGTTGAATATCAGTTGAAAGTACTTGGGTAAAATATGACTGTTTTATAAAATCAGAATGGCAGAACTATGGACATAAGGAGTCGTGTGATATGAAAAATGTGCTGATCCTGACCTGTAGCACCGGGGAGGGCCATAACAGTGCCGCTCGTGCCATTGAATCTGCCCTAAAACGCAGACAGATCGCCTGTGAAATCCGAGATCCCGTCTCCTTTAAGAGCAGCAAAATGGAACGTATCGTGTCTGGATTATATAATGACACCATTCGCAAAGCCCCGGGTGTTTTTGGGGCGGTATACCGTTTGGGAGATATGTATTCACAGGCACGTCTTCCGTCTCCTGTATACTGGGCGAATTCCAGATATTCTCAGGCGCTGAAGACATATATTCTTGAACACAGATTCGATGCGGTGATCTGCACACATCTCTATGGAATGGAAGCCATGACAGCCATTGCACGCCGGGGAGATTTTTCAGTTCCATGCTTTGGAGTGCTGACAGATTATGTCTGTATTCCTTTTCTGGATGAGACAGAGCTGACCGGATTTTTTGTTCCAACGGAACAGACTCAAGAGTATCTTATTCGCCGTGGTATTCCCCAGGAAAAAATCATTATCAGCGGAATCCCTGTGGATGAAAAATTTCAAAAACTTCCGAGTCGGGACAGCGCACGGAGAGCACTGGAGATTCCGGAAGGAACACATGCCTATCTGATTATGACCGGCGGGGTTGGCTGTGAAAACATGGAAAATTTGTGCAGAAAGCTCCTGTATTCCATGGACGAGGATGACTTGCTTCTGGTGTTGACCGGAAAAAATGAGGGTTTGAAAAAACGGCTGAATGAAAGCTGCGACCGCAGATGTAAAACAGTTGGATTTACTCATCACGTTGAACTTTATATGGCCGCCTGTGATGTTATGCTTTCAAAACCCGGAGGACTTTCCACGACAGAGGCAGCAGTTGCCAATATTCCAATGGTTCATATCCATGCAATTCCCGGCTGTGAAACCTATAATGCCCAGTATTTTTCAAGTCATGGGATGGCGCTTCGTGCGGAAAACGATACCGAGGCTGTCATTTTCGCAACGGAACTGGCTTACGAATCGGAGAAAGCAGAAGTCATGCGGGAAATGCAGCGAAAACTCATTCGGCCGGATGCCGCGGAAATGATTGTGGAGGAGGTTGAAAAGAAATGTATTCGGATAGAATGATCGTCTGGCTGGGCTTTATAGTCGGAGGGTTTCTTTTAGGAAGCTGTATGTTCAGCCAGCTGCTGCCACGAATTTTCCTGCGGGTAGATACCAGTGCGGTCAGTGACGATCATAATCCGGGATGTACAAATGTATTTATTCATTGCGGACCGATTATGGGCCTGACATGTCTAACGCTTGATCTGATGAAGGGATTTCTTCCTGTATATCTGAGCCTGCAGATTCTTGATAGCAGCAGCCTATGGTTTTCTCTGGTTCTTGCAGCACCGGTTCTCGGACACGCAATTGCTCCGATGAACCATTATCATGGAGGCAAGTGTATCGCAACAACCTTTGGTGTGCTTCTTGGATTGTTTCCTGCTACACACATTGTACTTCTGTTGGCCAGTATATATATTGTATTTTCTACGGTTTTAAAAATCAATCCCAATCAGCTCAGAAGTATCGCAGCATTTGGACTGTTTGGTGTGTTTTCACTGATGATTCTGATCCAAAGGTATCAGTATTCTGTTGCGCTTGGATGTATCCTGGTATCATTGATTGTGATATGGCGGCATTCTCGGGGAACGATCATGGAAGCAGCTCACTCAACGCTATAAAGCACAACCCCCGCTGTCTGATCCACAGCGGGGGTTGTTCGTTTTGGTTAGGAAAAGAAAGGTAGGAAAATCTTTGAACACAGGAAAGACAGCGGCTCCTGAATTCCGCATCCTTTCCTTGTTTTTATTCTATCGAAAGGTTATGTCAAAAATATGAATACAAAAAGAACAGTCTGAAAATCAAAAGCCTTTTTATATGCGTAATTCTGCGATCTTATTTGGTTTTATCTGAAAATTCCGGCTATTGATTTCAGCATATTTTTCTGGTATACTTCAAAAAGATATGACCTTAGAAAGATAAATTACTATAGAAATTTAGGAGGACCGCATGATGGATCAGAAGGTTGCTGCACTGATGAACCAGCAGATTAACGCTGAGTTCTACTCCGGATATCTGTATCTGGATTTTGCGAATTATTACGAGGAGAAGGGACTTGCCGGTTTTGCCAATTGGTATGAAATTCAGGCACGTGAAGAGCAGGATCACGCAATTCTCATGTATCATTTCATGCACAATAACGGAGAGAAAGTAACGCTCGATGCCATTGCCAAGCCGGATAAGGAGTTCCATGCGCTGATTGATCCGCTGAAGGCCGGCCTTGAGCATGAAAAGTATGTCACCTCCCTTGTGAACAATATCTATGCCGCAGCACAGTCCTGCAATGATTTCCGAACCCTTCAGTTTTTGGACTGGTTCATCAAAGAGCAGGGGGAGGAAGAGAAAAATGCTTCCGATATGATTACAAAAATGGAGTTGTTCGGATCTGATCCGAAAGGACTTTATATGCTCAACAGTGAGCTCCAGTCCCGTGTATATGCCGCACCCTCTCTTGTACTGTAAGGATGATAATCAAAGCCGCCTGCCGGAATTCGGCAGGCGGCTTTGCCCGATAGGGAAGGGTGATTCCGGCTCAGAATGTGCATTGAGCGATGGAAACACAGCCTAATCAATCCGCACACAAGGGGTATTGACAAAAACCGTCTCATGGTATATATTAACTGTAATAGTACAGATAGTACAGTTGAAGGAGGTGAGGAAGATGATGAATCTGGAATTTCGGGATTCACGTCCGATTTATTCCCAAATTGCAGATAATTTTCGAAATCAGATTACAACAGGAATTCTACGAAGAGATGATAAGCTCCCCAGTGTCCGGGAGCTGGCATCAGAACTTGCAATCAATCCGAACACCATTCAAAGAGCTTACCGGGAACTGGAGACACAAGGAATGATTGTAACAATTCCAGGGAAGGGATGCTTTGTCAGCGGAAGCAGCGATGACCTTTTTGAACTGTGGCAGGCATTTGATCATGCGGTTACGCAGTTGATGAGCCGCGGTATTTCAAAGCAGCAGCTGCTGGAATATTTAATACAAGGAGGAAATTATAATGCTCCAAATGAATGATGTAACAAAACGATTCGGTTCGTTTCTCGCACTGGACCATCTGTCGATGACGATTCCGCAGGGGGCGGTGTATGGTCTGGTTGGGCCGAATGGCGCAGGTAAATCAACGTCTATTCGTGTTCTTACGGGCGTCTACCGCCCAGACAGCGGATGCGCGACGCTGGATGAAGCACCTGTATATGAGAATCCCGCTGCAAAGGTTCGGATGTGCTGTATTCCGGATGAGATCTTTTTCTTCCCTTCGGCAACGATGGAAGACATGGTCAAGTACTATCAATCCATTTATCCGAAATTCGATAAAGAGCTGTATCATCGCCTGCACGAAGCGTTTGAACTTCCGAAAAAAACACCGATCCGCCGCTTTTCTAAGGGTATGCAGAAGCAGGCAGCGTTCCATCTCAGCATCTGCGCAAGACCAGATGTATTGATTCTGGATGAACCGGTGGACGGACTTGATCCGGTTATGCGCCGACAGGTGTGGAGTCTCTTGCTTTCAGATGTTTCTCAGCAGGGAACTACGGTGCTGATTTCATCTCACAACCTCCGTGAACTGGAAGATATCTGTGACCATGTTGGAATCATGGATCATGGAAAGATGATTTTGGAACGGAGTCTTGAAGATATGCAGGGAAACACCGTCAAGCTTCAGCTGGTAGGAGAGACACCCAGAGGCCTGAACGTTCTGCACGAGAGTCACTCCGGCAGAATGAAAACATTGATTGTGCGCGGAACGGCCACGGAGGTCTCCGAATACGTTATTCAGACGAATCCCACTTATTTTGATGTTCTGCCCCTGTCGCTGGAAGAAATCTTTATTTATGAACTGGGAGGTGTAAACTATGAAGTTAAAAACATCCTTCTTTAACGGCGCATTGCTTAGAAAAGACATGGCCCGATTTATGCCCCTGTGGGCCGTTTATACCATCGGACTTGTCATGTTCCAGATGGTGAGCCTGCGTGTAAATAGTGAAAGCGGATTTCGTGCCTATGATATGGCATCGTATTATATTCAGGGATTGGTGATCCCCACATTCTTGTATGCTGGGATCTGTGCAGTGACATTATTCGGGGATCTGTATATTCCAAGAATGTGCAATGCCCTGCACGCATTGCCCATGCGTCGAGAGGGTTGGTTTATCACCCACACGGTGGCGGGTCTGCTATTTGGACTGATTCCGACTCTGCTTGCGGCACTGGTTTCACTCCCGCTGCTCGAAAGCTATTATTATGTAGTGCTTATCTGGCTTGGTGCAGTGACCTTACAGTATATCTTCTTCTTTGGACTTGCGGTGCTGTGTGTCATGTGTGCAGGAAACCGACTGGGTATGGTAGCGTCTTATGGAATCGCCAATTTTTTCTCAATATTCATCTATTCACTGGTGCAGACTTTTTACGTGCCTATGCTGTACGGCGTGGAAATGAAGTTTGACCCATTCAAATTCCTCTGCCCCGTTATGCAGCTCTTTTCTCAGAATATGATGGTAACAGAATGGCCTTCTAAGTCGGAACAGTTTGCGATTAGCGCATTTGTACCATCTTCTTGGGCTTATCTGTTTGGATTGGCTGTGCTTGGTATTGTTTTTGCGGTACTCGCCGTCATTGTCTATCGTCGCAGAGCATTGGAAAGAGCAGGGGATTTCCTTGCGGTACATGCCATCGCTCCTGTTTTTCTGATGATTGTCACGCTTGGAACTGGAATGATGTTCTATCTGTTTACCCAGCTATTTCATTCCAAAGGGATTTATCCGTTCCTGTTTGTAGGCATGGGTGTAGGATATTTTGTAGGAAAAATGCTTCTGGAGCGGAGCGTCAGGGTATTCCAGATTAAATCTGTACTCGGATATGTATTGATTGCAGCATTGATGGGAACCAGTCTTATTATAACACAAATCGATCCGATAGGGATTGTAACACGGGTTCCGGCAGAGGATCAAATTCTGTTCTGCGCCCTTACAACTCCTTATCCAGATCGGATTCGAGAAGTATGTGATCCGGCTGAAATTCACCAGATTACTGAATTTCATAAAGAGCTATGCCGGTCCCGTCCTGATAAACATAATTCATCAGAATCAGATGTCAGCATAGTGGACAGAGATGCACAAACATTTCCGGTTCGGATTATCTATAAGCTTACAAGCGGAAGCTATATGGAGCGAGTATATCAGGTGTCTTCCGGCAACGAAACCGGAAAACAAATTATGAAATACATGAATCAGTGGCAGAATGTACTCGGAACAGATAATCTGGAGGAACTGGCATCCAAAATTCGATACGGAAGGTTTACGGTTTGGAATCTGAACTATGGCAGTGCGGAATATGAAATCGAAAACGAAGATATTATGCCGATTCTGAACGCAATCCGAATGGATGCTGAAGTTGGAAATTTCTATACGCATCAATTTGTGCCGGAAAATCGGCATATTTCTGCCAGCCTGCATCTTGAGATATCGAATTCAAATACGGAGGAAGGCCGAAACGACTGGATCCGGTTAGAAATAAATGACGACTGTAAAAACGTGCTCGACGTTTTACGGGACCTGTCAAATCATAAAAACCCAATTCAATGATTGCATAAAAGAAACTTAACACACAAAAGCAGAGAGCAAATTTGCTCTCTGCTTTTTGCTGGGCTCGGAACCGAAGAAAGGATTCGCTTGACAGAGTCTGCCAGTATCCTTAAGATAGAATTGTAAGCAAGTACATGAGAACCATCAATCGGAAAGGATAAAACGATATTATGAAGCTATTTCATCTGTCTGATTTACATATAGGGCTAAAATTATATAACCGCGATCTAGCCGAAGACCAGAATTTCATTTTCTGCCAAATATGCGAGCTGGTACAGCAGGAACAGCCGGATGTTCTTATCATTTCGGGAGATGTTTATGACAAGGCGGTTCCTTCTGCAGAAGCAATTGAAATGTTCGACCAGTTCGTGGAATCATTGGTGCAGGCTGCCCCGGAACTTGAGATTATGGTAATCAGCGGAAACCATGACAGTGCTCCACGAATCAATATGTTTCGAAATATTCTTCAGCGGCAGAAAATTCATATGATTGGTCTGCCTCCGCAGCAGCCTGAGGATCACATCGAACAAATCACCCTTGTGGATGAATACGGGCCGATTCATTTTTATCTGCTCCCATTCGTAAAGCCATCTATGGTCAAAGCGGTCGTCGGCACCGATGAACACGGAAATCATCTCAGCTATGATGAATCTGTACGCAGGCTCATTCAACGGGAAAATATAGACGAATCAGATCGGAACGTATTGGTGAGTCATCAGTTTTATCTCCCTGTCGGGACCGATGCAGACTGTGTGGAGCGAATGGATTCTGAAATTCGGACTGTTGGAAATATTGATGAGGTTCATGCGGACGTATTGAGCTGCTTTGATTATGCAGCCCTTGGGCATATTCACAAGCCGATGAAAGTCGGAAATGAATTCTATCGGTACTGTGGTACACCGCTTGCCTGTTCGATCAGCGAAGCGGGTCAACAAAAAGGTGTTGTTCAAATTCAACTCGGCCAGAAGGGAAGCGTGAAAACAGAAGTCCTGCCGCTTACTCCGCTGCGTCAAGTGCGTATAATGGAGGGTACACTGGAGGAAATTTTGATGCAGGGCTGTGACGACTACGTATCTGTAGTTCTGACCGATAAAATAGACCTGGATGTCATTGATATGCAGGATCGACTGCGGTTTGCATTTCCGCATCTTCTGGAAATTCGTCGCAGCATGCTTCGGCAGGCAGATTATACCATGCGTGATTTTCAGGAAGAAGAGTGGGATCCTCTTCGTCTGTGCTGCGCTTTTCTGAAGGATCTGGACGAAGATACACAGGAAATTCTTCGGGATGTCATCAACACTGTCGGGGAGGTTAGAAAATGAGACCCATTCAATTAACTATGCAGGCATTTGCTTCCTACGGTCAAAAGACGACGATTGACTTTACAAAACCGGATCAGAGTTTATTCCTGATTACGGGAGATACCGGTGCCGGAAAGACAACCATTTTTGATGCGATTGTCTTTGCCCTTTACGGACAGGCCAGTTCTACAAGCAACAAGAAAGACGGACTGGAGCTTCAGAGTCAGTTTGCACAATACACAGTAACACCATTTGTAGAACTGAGTTTTTCAGATGGCTCCTTGGAGAAGGAGTGTCTCTATACTGTCAGAAGGGTTCCCCGTCATGTTCGCCCGCTGAAAAAGGGAAGCGGAGTCAAGGAAGAACGGGAAACGGTATCTCTGATCCTTCCGGATGGCACGGAATACGCACATAATCGACAAGAAACCAATGAAAAGCTCGAAGAAATCGTCGGTCTGACCCAGAGCCAATTCATGCAGGTTGCGATGATTGCACAGGGAGAATTTATGGAGCTGCTTCGTGCAGATTCTAATAAGAAAAAGGAAATTTTCCGAAAGCTGTTCAATACAGAAGTGTTTCAGAATATCGTAAACGAACTGGATCAGCGGCGAAAAATGAAAATTGATGAGATGAAGACAATCCGCACTGCTTGTCAGACAGAAGTAGGACATATTATCATCCCGGAGAACTCTCAATACAGGGAAACACTTGCGGCTGTAAAAGATCGGATTTTGAACGCCGAGCAATTAAATGCGGCAGACATGGATTTACTGCTGGAACTACTGGGAAATGTCTGCGCAGATTTGGCAGACGCACAGGAAACAGCCGAAAAAATATGTGATGAGGCTTCCTTGACTCGAGATCAGGCGCGGGATGACTACCATCAGGGAAAAATTCTGAAAGATGCGTTTGACCAGTTGGACCGCGCAAATGATTCCATTGCGGAATGCGTGAAAGCAGAACAATTGATCCAGCAGAAGACAAAATTGATTGATACCATTCATCATGCTTATGAAATACAGGCGGTGTATCTGAGACTATTCGATGCGGAAAAGCTTATGAAAGAAACCGTAGCAAAGTTGGAGAATCTTGAAGAAAAACTTCCGGAATTAAAAGCCGAAGCAGAGGCCGCAGCCGCCGCGGAAACAAAAGTACGTGATATGAAAGAGCAGCAGCTCAGCAATTTCACAGCTGTCTCGGAACGCGTAGAAAAGGCATTGGAAGGGCTCAGAGCGTTACAGGCAGCGGAAAATCAAGTTGTGGAGAAACAGGCTCTTTGGGTCAATGCCAAGGACTATGTACAAAAGACAAAAGTGGAGCTTCAGAACTTTGAGAGAGAATTATCTGTAAAACGAATCAAATTTGACGAGCTGTCTGAGGCTAAACTGTCTCTGAGCCGTTGGGAGGCGAATGCACAGGAAGCAGAAGCACTGGAGTCAGCTCGAAACAACCTCAGCAGCCTTTATCTCGTGATCCAGGACCAAAAAGAGAAACTCAACAGAGCAAAGCAGACATATATCCAGTGCAGACAGCAGCACCTGGAGAAAAATAGAGAATATGAGCAGAAGAGAGATGCCTTTTTGGATGCGCAGGCTGGATTCCTTGCGAAAGAAAAGCTCCATCCGGGGCAGCCTTGCCCGGTGTGCGGCGCTCTGGAGCATCCTGCACCACGTCCGCTTTCGGAGGAAAATCAAAATCTAACACGTTCATATATCGATCAATTATCGCAGGATGTAAGAGCGCTGCTCGACCAACGGGAGATGGCTGCGGCGCTTGCTAAATCAGCCGAAGAAGTGCTTTCTGAAAAACAGACACAGTATTCTCAGGCCGAGCAGCAATTTCGCTCCCGTATTATAAAAAATATTCAGGGGATATTGCCGGATGCGTCTGTTCAAGAATTGGGAGAGGCGCTGGATGAATGGAAGATGGACCTGCACTCCATGGAATCTCAGCTCCGCAGACAGGTCGAAGAATATGAACGAATTCAAAGTTTTCTGCAACATACTTCAGAAACTGAAACGGAGCTAAAAAATGCGGCAGATACCGCAAATACAGCCTGTGCTGACGCTCAGGCAGCGCTTATGTCCTGTCAGGCAACGCGAGATAGCCTGCAAAAACAGATGATTTATGCGACACGAGAGGATGCCATTGCTGCACGGAACAATGCAAAGTCCCAAAAAATATCCGCTGAGCTTAAATACAATGCTGCCCATCAATATGCAATGACAGCAAATTCCCATAAAGAGGAAGCACAGACACGTCTCCGTCAGCTCCAGGAATCCCTTCCGGAACAGCAGGCAGAATGGGATCAGCGGAAAAATGCTTATATTGCGATTCTTGATAAATATCAGATGCAGCAGTTCCAATGGAAGAAAATTACGGAGCAGCACGAGAAAACGGAGATTTCTCTCCTGCAAAACGAAATTCAGACACACATTGCAAAAAAATCAACTGCAAATGGAATGCGGGATGCCGCGCTACGGACCATTGCAGATCGACCAAGACCGATTATAAACCAGCTGCTTGATGCTTTCAGCTGCGCACAGCGGAAATGGGAGATTTGCCAGGGTGAACGGGATATGATTCGCCAAATGCACAAGGCAAATCAGGGGACCTATAAGGCATTGGCACCAAAAATGCAGGAACGAAGCTGTATCACAAAGGAGTATTCCAAAATTGATACACTTTACAGACGTCTCGCAGGGAAAGAAACCGGGAGCAGAATGGACATCGAGACGTATGTCCAGCGGTACTATTTACAGAGAATTCTATATGCTGCGAATGTAAGATTTCAGGAGATGTCTGCCGGACAGTTTGAACTTCGTATGACCAGCGAGGAATCCTCCGGTGCAGGGAAAAACCGCGGTCTGGATCTGATGGTATATTCTGCGGTGACTGGGAAAGAGCGGGAAGTACGGACTTTGTCCGGCGGAGAATCCTTCATGGCAGCGCTTTCTCTGGCGCTGGGTATGGCAGATCAGATTCAGGAAAGCTCTGCGGCAGTGCATCTGGATATGATGTTTATTGATGAAGGGTTTGGTTCGCTTGATGCCCATTCCCGGGAACAGGCCGTTAAGGTACTTCAACGGATGGCCGGAGGCTCCAAGCTGATCGGTATCATTTCTCATGTTACAGAACTAAAACATTCCATTGAAGATCAACTGATTATTCGTAAAGATGAAACCGGAAGTCATCCGCACTGGGTTATCAGCTGAAAAGATTGAATCCCATAAAGCGTTTTGAATGATTCACAGGAGCAGCGATGGATCAAAAGACATTTCAATACGTAATGTGTATATAAATATAAATTCTAAATAGAATTATGTTGGAATTCTTGCAATTAGAGAAGATCGTGCTATAATAATTATTGGAATAAAAATATAGTATAAATTTATAAATAGTTGTAATTGTTAAAATAATTTTCTTAGAATTCCATAAAAAATGTAGAATTTGACGCTTGTATTTCACATATCAGATCTGTATACTAGAGTAGTTTTTCCTCTGGCGGTGAATACTTCCAGAGAGTTCATAAAAAAGGAAGGCTAATCTCATATGATGGCTCAAGTCGCTGCTCTCATTATATTCATTGCAATGTTTGCCTTAGTTGTGACGGACAAAATTGAACGTCATTACGTAACACTTGGCTGTGCACTGCTGACACTGCTTGTGGTGTTTGGATTATGTATGCATAGTCCAAGCATTATCATGGAATCTCTGAATCTCAAGAGCATTATTCAAGCAGATTTCTGGTATCAGGCAGGTCCGTCGGCTCCATCTGTCGGTATCAACTGGGAGACCATTTTCTTTATTGCCGGCATGATGATTATGGTCGAAGGTATGGCAGACAGCGGTTTCTTCCGCTGGCTGTGTATGACCATTGCTAAGGCTGTTCACTACAAACCTATTCCAATTTTCTTCACCTTTATGCTGATGGCTGCCGTACTTTCTATGTTTATCGACAGCATTACCGTGATTATGTTTCTAGCTGCTGTTACAGTCGAATTAGCTCGGCTGCTGAAACTGAATCCGGTTCCCTTAATTCTTGCCGAAATTTTCTGTGCGAATCTGGGCGGAGCAGCAACTATGTGCGGCGATCCTCCCAACATCATCATCGGAACCTCTCTGGGATATTCCTTTACCGATTTCCTGATGAACACAGGCTTAATGGTACTGGTTGCACTGGTCGCAATCATTCCGTTCTTCTATTTCTCCTTCCGCAAAGAAATTAAGGGTCAGGCAGTGATTCCGGATCATTTTCCAGATCCAAAGGAGGCAATCACCAATCAGAGAGCCTTTGTTACCAGCTGCGTTATTTTTGCATTTGCGGTTGTATTGCTGGTCACCCATGCACAGACCCATCTCACAGTTTCCTGTATCGGTACGGGGATTGCACTTATCACGCTGATTACCGCCGGAAAACGTGCAAAAGAGCTTCTTCGCCGTGTGGACTATAAGACACTGCTATTCTTCATCGGACTGTTTGTAGTAGTCAGCGGCTTAGAGGAGACCGGTGTACTTGAGGTGCTGGCTGATTTTATCGCTCGCGTCAGCGGTGGAAATGCAATGCTGGTGATTATTATCATTATGTGGGGGTCTGCTTTTGCCAGCGCTTTCATCGACAATATTCCATTTGCAGCTACAATGATTCCTGTCATTCGGACGCTGTCTGAAGTTCAGGGAATTGACTTGACTGTTTTGGCATGGGCCTTGTCTATGGGTACAGATATCGGAGGCAACGCAACTCCGATCGGCGCATCTGCCAATGTTGTGGGTACTTCGATTGCCGCCAGAAGCGGTCATCCTGTCGGATGGGGAAAATACTGCAAGCATATGGCACCGGCAACTGTGATTGTTCTTGTCATTTCCACACTGATCATATGGGTGCGTTATTTCTAAAATTTGGAATAGCACCGCCGATAAGAAAAAGGAGGAATTCTTATGTGCAATCAACTGATTATAACCTTGGGCCGAGAATTCGGCAGCGGCGGACACGAAATCGCCCGTCGACTGGCAGAACGTTTTGATCTGCCGCTTTTGGAGGAAAATATTCTTCATAAAGTTGCAGAGGAGAAAGGAATGGATAAGGGCGCCGTAGGATTATACGATGAGAAACCGAAGCTCCACGGCGTGTATCGGACTGTCCACGGATTCAATAATTCGCCGGAGAATGTGGTTGCGCATATGCAGTTTGAGCATATGAAAGAATTGGCCGAAGCAGGAAAATCCTTTCTTGTGGTAGGTCGGTGCGGAGAAGAAGTTTTGAAAGATTATGATTGCATGGTTTCTATTTTTGTGCTTGCGGACCAGGAGTTTAAGATCCAGAGAATTATGGAACGTGAAAGCATCAGCTATGAGGATGCACTGCTCCTGATGGATCGCAAGAATCGGAGTCGTAAGCTTTATCATAACCAGTACTGCAAAGGGAAGTGGGGCGATTCCAGAAACTACGAAATTTCCATTAACAGCTCCAAACTTGGAATCGAAGGAACCACCGATTTGCTGGAACGCTATATCCGTGCGAGAATGGAAGAAGAAAAACAGAGCCCCTGTAAAAACTAAGATCAGATCTATGCCTTGTCGGTTACCTTCTGCTGTATGAAAAATTACGCAATAGCTCACAATTCTCAAATCGGAAGCATTGGAGGATATGATATGGAAATCAGGGAGTATCAGACATATAATGAGCAGGAAATTTTGGACTTATATCAGAGTGTGGGATGGACAGCTTATACAGATGAACCTGAAACGCTGAAACAAGGTTTTCTCAATTCCCTTCTTACGCTAGCTGCGTATGATCGGGGAAAATTGCTCGGGGTTATCCGAACCGTAGGTGACGGAAGAACCATCGTGTTTATTCAGGATGTTCTTGTTTTGCCGGAACATCAGAGAAATGGTGTTGGAGCGGCACTTGTCAAGGCTGTGCTCAAGCAGTTTCAGAATGTTCGACAGATTACTTTGATAACGGATTATACACCGAAAACTGTTGCTTTTTATAAATCTTTGGGGTTTGTATCAATGGAGCAGATCGGCTGCTGCGCATTTACAAGGATTTAACAAGTTAATCATTCAGGGCCGCTGATTTACGTCAGCGGCCCTGAATGATTTTATAGAGAGGAACAATATCGTAAGAATATCCAGCCGCCATTTCTTCTGTTTTCTGCTTAATTGCACCCATCAGAGCAATTTTTCCCCTTTTGGATTGTAGAGATGAAAGGAGCTGTTATTCTACATGGTTCAAAACAAGAAACATATTTATATCGAAATGGAGGAAAATCAATGCTTTTACTAGAATTGGGACAGCATGGACTTTGGCAATGGAATACAAATCAGCGGATCGTGATAGATGATGAAAGCGTCGAGGTTGTCAGTTTCAGCACCAATGGCGTGGACGCAGTACGCAGAGAAGTCTATCGGGACGGTGAAACGCGATATGCGGATATTCCGAATAAACTGCTGCAAACAGATGGTAATCTCTATGTCTACGCCCATCGCATGGATCAGGAGAGATTTACAACCATGCTGGAGTCGGTATTTCTGATCCATGGTCAGCCAAAACCACCGGATTATATTGATAATTCTCCGGATGAAGTCCTGATTTGGCGTGATCTGGAAGAACAGGTTTGGCAAAATGCTGCAAAAGCAGCGGCAAGTGCGACAAAAGCAAAAGTAAGCTTATTAAATGCGCAGAAAAGCGAAGCAGAATCCACAGCTCAGGCGCAGGAGGCGGCAGGACATGCCGGAGCAGCGGCTGAATCTGCCAAGACTGCAACGGCACAGGCAAGCGCCGCAGAACAGCATGCGTCCGCTGCCAAGCTCTCGGAAACCAATGCCGCAAAGTCTGCTCAAGAGGCGCAGAAAGCCGCCGAAGCCCTTCCTACGGATAAATCACTTTCCGTAAGTGACAAGGCGGCAGACGCAAAAGTCACAGGCGGAAAACTGGAAAAAGCATCGTATGATTCTGCCAGAAACAGCAGAGAAATTCAGGGACTGAAAAGCAAAGTCTATCTCAAAACTCCTACCATCAATCAATATGATTGGAACCGAAGCGATGACGTGAACTTTGTTCCTTATATGGATAAAGCACAGAAGTATGTTGTGCCGGCCGCAAGCATTAACAGTGTGGTGGTTCCTGTGCGTGGAGGGGAAAGGATCAGTGTTGAGCGGATAGCAGGAGAACGCTTTACCATCACACAGATGGCAGTCTATCCGGCAAGCAGAGCGCCGTATTTGGTTACACAGGATTTTCACAAAAAGACAAAGGCAACCGTTGCGGTTGAGGCAGACGCAAAGTATCTGCTTATCACGCTGCGGCACACCAGTGACAGTTTTTCCATCGATGATGTGAAGCGGAGTGTTAAGGTATACGACGGATCGGAATGGGTCCCAGAGGGGGATACAAAGCTTGATGACCTTTACAAAAAGGTCCTTGCGCTGGAAAGTAAAACCTATCTGGAAAAAATCCCTGCTTACGCCATGTCTGCATTGGCATATAAGCCGCTGGGGGTGCTGAGCAAAGGCTATATCTGTCTTTCCTGCGACGATGGAGACAATACACTGGCGACATACACCATCCCGATGCTGAAGCAGAAAAATGTCCCCTGCACCTTTGGTCTTATGAGCGATTCCAAGGTGATGGGGAATCCGGAGTATGTTTCGCTTGTCAAGGATATGGTGGCAAATCACAAATGTTCCGTTGCGCAGCATGGACGGGATAGCTTCACATCCTATTCGGAAACGCAGCTCGTATCATTTCTGGATTCGGAGCGGGAGAAATTCAAACAGCAGGGCATTGAAACAGAAGGGGCAATTTGTCCGAATCACGACTACAATGACCTTGTGAGTGCTGTTGTCGGTGGAAAATACGGGGTTGTCTGCACCGGTGGAACGAACAAACCTGTGTATTATTCTCGCTACACGTTGGGGCCTCGCTCCAATCTGTATGCCCTGTATCGAGCCTCTGTCCAGTCGATTCCACTGGAACAGCTGAAGACCGCCATTGATCTGGCTTACACGAACCATTATATTTATATGCCGTTCTGGCACGATAACGCATTTGCATCTGATCCAAGTCAGCAGCAAAAGCTTGAGGCGATGATTGATTACGCCAAGCAGAAGGGAATCGCATTCTGCACGGTGGGAGAGATCGGAAAGCTGCTGTAAAGCGTAAGGAGGGAACTATGGCATTTAAAATCGCTTATGGCGCAGGACACAACAAGTATACGGATGGAAAACGAGTGGCAAAGGAATTTGACCCCAAAGAAACCAGAGAATGGTTTCTGAACGATCAGGTTGCAAGAGCCTTTGCTGATGCCGCCGGAGAATATGAAGATGTGGAAATTCTTCGTGTGGACGATCCGGAAGGGGAGGCGGAAGTTAGTCTTTCCGGCCGCTGCCGTGACGCCAATCGATTCGGCGCAGATTTTTTCCTCGCAATTCACCACGATGCGGCAGGCAGGGTATTCAGCGGGGGCGGCATTACCGCTCACATTATTGCAAAAGGCGGCAAGGCAGAAGCATACCAGAAATCTATTTATGAGTCGGTTATTGCCGCCGGCGGCATTCAGGGAAACCGCTCCAATCCGTATCCGGTCAGCAATTTCTATGTTCTGCGCAATACCAATGCTCCGGCGGTATTGATGGAATACGGATTCATGGACAGCCGTGTGGATGCGCCCATCATCCTGAATCCGGCGTATTCTCGAAAAGTGGCGTTTGCTACCATGGAAGGAATTGCAAAGGTTGCCGGACTGAAGAAAAAGGTTTCTCACGGGTGGAAGAAGAATTCCACCGGATGGTGGTACGAATATCCTGACGGAGCTTATATCACGGATGCGTGGAAGTGGATCAACGGATATTGGTATCGTTTTGGCCCCACCGGATATATGCTCACCGGATGGCAGTATGTCAATGAGAAATGGTACTATATGGACTCGTCCGGTCACATGCTGACGGGCTGGCAGCTCGTTGATGGAAAGTGGTACTATCTCTATGAGGACGGTCACATGGCATCCGGAGAGACTACCCCAGACGGCTGCTACGTCAACAACTCCGGCGTGTGGGAAAAGCCGGAATGGAAAGCCAAAACCAAATGGTGGTACCGTCACGCAGACGGCAGCTACTCCAAAAATACCTTTGAGCAGATCAGCGGAAAGTGGTACTACTTTGACGCAGAGGGCTACATGGTCACAGGTTGGCAGTATCTCAATGAGAAGTGGTATTACTTCTATGAAGATGGCCATATGGCGGCAGATGAAACCACACCCGATGGTTACACCGTTGACGGCTCCGGTGTGTGGGAAAAACCGTAATCAGAAGAAAATCTACAAAGGAGATATTTACATGAATGAAAATTTAACGGCAATCAAGGCGGCAATTGTGGCAGTATGCTCGGCATTTGCCTCATTTCTGGGCTGGAAGGGGATTATGGCACTGGTCTGGTTTGCGGCTATGGCTCTGGATTATCTCTCCGGCACCATGGCGGCCTGTAAGGAGGGAAACTGGTCCAGTGCGACAGCCAGATCCGGCCTGTGGCACAAGGGCGGAATGATTCTGGTGGTAGTGGTAGCGGCTATTGCAGACGGCGTGATGGTGGTCATCTGCGGCAACATCCCGGTGCTTGGCATGGAATGGCCGGGACTGATCTTTCCGTTGGTTCTTGCGTGGTACATCATTACAGAGCTGGGCTCTATCCTTGAAAATGCTGTCAAGATGGGGGCGAATGTTCCCAGCTGGCTTGTGCGTCTGCTGAAAGCCGGTCTCAAGGCCGTGGACACCGCCGGTGATACCACGGTCAGTGATCCCGATGACAACGAATAACGCATGAAGAAACCCCTCCTCGGTTCAATCCGGGGAGGGGTGTTTTTCATTAGCAATTTCGTTAGCAATTTGCCTTGCGCGTTAGCAAAAATGCTTTAATATGAGAAAAGCTAGTTTCATCAATCAGAAAAGAAAAGTTCGTATTTCTATAATAATACAGTTAAATGCAAAAGAAAATCGCTCAAAATATACATCCTGAGCGATTTCGTTATGGTGGAGCCGAGGGGAATCGAACCCCTGTCCGAAAGCAACTTGGAAAGAACTTCTCCGGGTGCAGTTTGTTATTTACATTCCCTCATCCGGACGGAAACAAACATCCTGCCGGAATCAGTAGCTTCATTATTCATGGTACGCGCAAAGCTTTGCGTACGCACGTGCTCCACTCAAATCACACCCGAGCCCGGCTCGTGGACCTTCCGGGGCGGATGGGCGCCTAATTAGGCAGCCAGGGCAACAGTATTGTTGTCAGTTAAATTTAAAAAAGTACCCGTTTTATCGTGGTCAGGCGCCACGACCCGCTATTCCAGCCTCACTACCCCCGTCGAAACCAGTACGGCCCCATATATAAGGAGATGAAGGTGGAGATCTGGGGTGCTTTAAACACCCCAGATATATTCATTCATACCGAATTAGTACCGACCGTAAGGATCGGGGAGCTTGTTGGGCTCCGGATAAGTTTCACCATGGGTATCAACTTCGATAGATGCAATCTTCTGCTCGATGACAGGACGATCTCCGGGGCCGACCTTTGTAGCGGCAATTGCATCTACAACGTCCATCCCCTCGATAACCTTACCAAATGCAGCATACTGACCATCAAGATGCTTTGCGGTATCGTGCATGATAAAGAACTGAGAACCTGCGGAGTTGGGGGACTGGCTGCGAGCCATAGAGAGGACACCTCTCTTGTGACGAAGCTCATTCTTAACACCATTGTAGAAGAACTCACCCTTAATGCAATAACCGGGACCGCCCATGCCGGTTCCATCAGGGCAGCCGCCCTGAATCATAAAACCAGAAATCACACGGTGAAAAATCAGGCCGTTATAAAAGCCGTGGTTTGCAAGATCAATAAAGTTATAGACGCTCTGGGGGGCAATCTCAGGATACAGCTCACCGGAAATCACACCGCCATTTTCCATCGTAATCTTAAAAGTAGGATTCATAATCAATAACGCTCCTTCATTGCGCGGTCCATCTGACGTTTTGCATCACGCTCGGCCGCGGATTGTCTTTTGTCGTAGAGTTTCTTGCCTTTGCACAGGCCGATCTTTACCTTCACTCTGCTGCCTTTAAAATAGACACTCAGGGGAATGATAGAGTAGCCATCCTGCTTTACTTTGCCATACAGCCGCATAATTTCCCGTTTGTGCATCAGCAGCCGCCGAGGACGCCGGGGATCTTTGTTAAAGATATTGCCCTGCTCATAAGGGGAAATATGCATCTGGTTAATAAGAAGTTCGCCGTTTTTCACGCCGCACCAGCTATCTTTCAGATTCAGCGTGCCTTTCCGAATAGATTTGACTTCTGTACCGGAAAGCTCAATCCCGGCTTCAAACTCCTCTTCCACGAAATACTCATGATGGGCCTCCCGGTTTCGGGCCATCACACGAACGCTTTCTTTTTCCAGGGGACTCACCACCTTTTGTATTCTCGTACAATATTATATCACATCTGTCAAGAGGCTAGACAGGTGCGCCGAATAAAAACTGTGAGAAATCTTCCGTCGTATCAAATGCGTAGTCGCACCATGTTTCCATGATCCGTGATATCTCGGGAATGTTTTTTCGCCCCCAACCGGCATATGCAATTTGGACGCCGGCTTTTTTGGCCATATCGCATCCGGGTTTCAGATCGTCAACCACCAGAAGCTCAGAGGGATTGAAGCCATAAACCTCCATGATTTTTTTCAGCGGATAAGCGTTTGGCTTGCGGTGGGGAGCCGGATCTTCCCATGAAAAAATCATATCAGGCTCTGTGTCAAAATGAACCTGATAATCCCGCAAAATGCTGCTGCGGCTCGAATGAGACACTACGCAGATTTTTCCGCCCATTTTCTGCTGACGGCGAATGATTTCCCGCATTCCGGGATAGGCCGGGGGAATATGTGTGGACGCATACTGCTTCCATAGCAGAAATTCCTCATCCAATTCTTCATCTGAAAAATGGTAGATTTTTTGCAGCAGCTCCGTAAATCCGGGATCAAAGCACCATTTGGAAAACGTTTCATGGTTCATATAAGAACCGGGACGAAACCGCTTCAGGGACAATAAAAAACAAGGATAATTGACACTGGACTCGCTCGCAACAACGGTGTCATCGTGATCGAGTACCAAACAGGGATAACGCAGCATAGAATTCTCCAATCATTGTTTTTCTTTTTCTAGATTGTAACAGATTTCTTTCTTTCACACAACCATAAAATCCCACTTGATATTATCGAACGTATGTACTATAATAACAAAAACAGCCGAAGGAGAGAAATACATGAACGAAATCAGCAGACCGGTAGATGTGATTTGCGTCTGCGATGCACGAGGAGAAATCCGCCCGCTTCGTATTCAGATGGAACAGGCAGATCAAAGTCATCTGAGAATCAATATTGATGAGATTTTGAGTAGTCGTGAAATTCAGCATGTAGGTGCTGAGTCTACAATTTATCTGTGTCGTGCAATGGTCCATGGACGGGAACAGATTTTTGAACTCAAATATCTAATCCGCAGTCATTCATGGAGACTGCTGCAGATGATCTGTTGAGATTGATGGCAAGGGTTTTTAATTACTGATTCTTTTTACTGACTCTTTGATGAAATGACTATACTTCCGGAAGAAATGCCACTATAATAAAACAAATGCTTCATATAAAAAGGAGAGCCGTATATGGAAATTGCAAAGTTCTATCGAGGAGATCCCAATGCACCAAAACCCACGATGGGCGCACATCTTGGCTCCAATGCAATCATTGTATGCAACGGAAAACTGCTCCTTGAAAAACGACGGGATTCCGATGTCTGGGGGTTGATCGGCGGAGGTGTCAAACCACAAGAAACAGAACTTCAGGCAATGGTTCGTGAAGTGAAAGAGGAACTTGGAATTCGAATCACTCCCAATCGCTTTATTCGGCTGCGATCCTATGGGGAGCAGGGCAGAACGGGACGAATTGCCGCTTTTCAGGACGGCAGCGTCTGGCGAATGGTCATTGTCGTGTTTAAGCTAGAACTGGAGAAAGAACCCATTATGACCATCAGCGAAGAATCTCGGGATTTGCGATTTTTCTCCAAAGAGGAAATTCAAAATATTGAAATTGTAGCAACACATGCGGATATCGTTGAAGACTGGTTTCTAAATGCGTAAAATCCATGCAGATACCGCGTTTTGAGCATTTCATCGGAGGAGTGGTCCGCAGGTATATTTCCAAACGACAAATTTTTAATTATAAAATTTAAATCCCCCGATTTTCGGGGGATTTTTGCTGGATATGACAGGTAGAAGCGCTGAATCATTCGGACAGAAACAGACCAGATGAACACAGTATACATGTCGCTTTGGAACACCTTGAAGATTATACCTCTGAGCTTCTGATTTCCAAAATTTCGCCTACATACATCCGATGAAGAGGATTGTCAGGCGCATAGTAGGTTTTAAGACATTGCGGATCGATTGCAGAAGCGTCCATATCCTGATGATAAAGCTTGCGGCACAGCAGCGTCAGCCGTGCCTCACGGAATGTAACGCTCTCGCCGATGGGAACCGGATGAAGACCGGCCTGTGTAATTTTATCGCAGTCGCGTCCCGATTTCTGTCCAAGCAGCTTCAGTGCGTCCCGATAGTCCTCAGGAAAGAATGAAACTGTGAAATAATCCTCATGCTCGACAAACTCGTAGGTATACCGATTGGGACGGACATAGATCGTTGCAACACGTTTTCCCCAAAGACATCCGAGCCCACCCCATCCAATTGTCATGGTATTGTGATTCTGCATGGTGCCTGCGGTCACCAACGCCCAGTCAAAGTGAAATGCATCATATGCATCCATTTTCATTTCATTCATTCTAATCCCTCCTAAATGAATTCTATTCGGACTATATCATACACGCATCTGCATTACAAGTGCTGAAATAGTTATATCGATCTTTTAAACAAAATATGAACGAAAATCCATATTTATAGCGGAATTTAAGGGCGTTTTCAACACCGTCATAATTCCGGAAAAGGCTGAATCCAGAATCTGAAATTTTTGCAAACCATATGCCGGAATGGAAATAACCCTTGTATATCCATGTAAAACATGATATTATACATACTGACGGCGCAGTATCCTAGTCGAAGCGGCCGTTTCCCAGGTAGGGCCTAAAAATCCTATGAAGGGCATATCGATGAAGTCTCTGGTGTCTGCTTTTTACGCCCAGTTTAGGGTGGATGCTGGGGGTTAAGGATTTCGGGCGCACTCCAACGGCATGGAGTATACGACCCGGTTTCCGTGGAGACCATTTATTGTGCGACGTCGGAATTGCCCCTTTTCGGGTGCTCCCAACGCGTACGAACTTGGTATGAACCTGCAAGGCAGTGCACAGAATCGTGTGCTGTGTGCAGCGTAGCCTGCCTTGAGTGGGCATGTGGGAAAAGGGGAACATGCGGATGATGTTATGGCCATAACATTGCCCGATATTGCTCCTGGAAACCATGTCTGCAAAAGAGGCTAAGAAACGATTTGCTTTGCTGTGGAAATCACCTAGGCTGTCCGAACGGAGCAGACAGGGGATTACAGTACGGACTAAGTGGCAATCGGGTACTCATCATGGCAACACTTGAGCTGCGGAATGAAAGGGAAACCGCCTGTACGGTAACGGCAGGTTTCTGCTGGGGAAAACCAACCCGACCTAAGCCGTAAGATTTATCCTGTCTGCTGCCGTCACCTTTTATTATTTACGCACTCCACTATGCATTTATAACTGATTGAGGAGAATCTTCTGTGTCTAAATCTGACCCAAGCCAAGCGCGGAAAGAAGAAAAACGGAAAAATCGAAGATGGGTTCTTACGATTTTCTTTTCCACAATGATGATTTCCGGTGCGATCTCCACTGCGTCCGACATTGTCATGAACCGCAGTTCTATGATTGTCGCGCTGGTCATTCTAATGCTGATTGTTCTGATCGGTATTATTTTTGATATTATCGGCATGGCGGTCGCCAGCGCTGATGAAAAACCCTTTCACTCCATGGCAGCCAGGAAAGTTCGCGGCGCACAGGAGTGCATTATGCTTTTAAGAAACGCCGAGCGAGTCAGTTCCATCTGTAATGATGTTATCGGCGATATCTGCGGCGTCGTTTCCGGCGCTGCTTCTGCAACGATTGCAGCCCAAATTCTTATGAATATTCAGTTTTCTTATCCGGAAGTGATCTCGTTGCTGCTTTCTTCTACGGTAGCAGCGATTACTGTCGGAGGAAAAGCCATCGGTAAAAGTGTAGCTATTAACTCCTGTACATCCATTGTTTATCACGCAGGGCAGGTGATCTACGGCTTTAATACTTTTTCCGGATGGCTGACCAGGAAAAACCATCCCAAGAAGAAGGGCTCCAATTCCAGCTCATCAAAAAGATAAAGGTTGTGTAAACCGTGCAAATTTTACCCACTATTCGTGGCCAAGCTGATTTGGCAAAGCTCAATGAAGCACAACGAGAAATTCTGTGTGACGAAATTCGGGAATTTATTGTGTCCCATGTCGCAAAAACAGGCGGTCATCTGGCATCCAATCTTGGTGTTGTAGAATTGTCCGTCGCAATTGAAACGGTGTTTAACACCGCCAACGATCGACTGGTTTTTGATGTTGGTCATCAGTCTTATATTCACAAGCTGCTGACCGGCCGCCAGTCGGAGTTTGACCATTTACGGATGTATGGCGGGATGTCTGGTTTCCCAAAGCCAAACGAAAGCGAAACAGACTCTTTTGTTGCAGGTCATGCGTCCAGCTCGATTTCCATCGCGCTTGGCATGGCCCGCGCGCGCAAGC
>JARIAT010000027.1 GCA_029257715.1 Faecousia sp.
ATTACCCTGCTTGTTATGGGCAAGCTCAAAGAAAAATTCTACTTGTCCGCTGCTGCTGAGTATGAGAAGCGTCTGAAGGGCTACTGCAATTTCAAGATTGTAGAGCTTCCGGAATTCCGTCTTCCGGAAAACCCTTCCGCTGCTGAAATTCAAACTGGTCTCGACAAGGAGGCCGAGATGATTTTCTCCAAAATCCCAAAGGGGGCCTGGTTCTGTGTTCTAACTCCCGAAGGAAAGATCATCTCTTCAGAAGAGCTCGCCGGCAAAATGAGGGACGTCAAAAACAGTGGAAAAAGCAGCGCCTGTTTTTTAATCGGTTCCAGTTTCGGCATAGCTCCAAAAGTGAAAGAAAAAGCGGATTTCAAGCTTAGCATGGGAAAAATGACCTTCCCGCATCATCTGGCAAGAATTATGGTTTTAGAGCAGCTTTATCGTGCTGAAGCCATTCAGGCAGGCAGCAAATACCATAAATAACGCTTCTGCATAAACATATACCCCCGGCAGACTGCCGGGGGTAATCTATTGCGATCAGGCATCTCGTTTCAAGAAAAAGCCTTTTCTTGCGTGATTAAAAAATGGAATGTGCTGCCTCCGGAAAGAATTCTGATACAAAATCCACTCCACTTACCATAAAACTCCTGCCATTGAGGTTTTCCAAGGATCCGGCCTCTGTCGTAAACGTAAAGCTCAGCTTATACGAATACAAAGCCTGATAGGTTCGGTCAAACCGCTTATTGAGTTTTCCATACTTGCCGTCACCCAGAAGCGGGTGCCCGGCATGTGCAAACTGCGCACGAATCTGATGTGTTCTGCCTGTAATCAACTCACACTCCACCAGGGACAAGCCATTGGCAGACGCCAGTACCTTATAATTTGTCTGAGCGGTTTTAGATCCCGACTGCGGAGTATCTGTCACAAACACACGGTTTTTCTTTGCATCTTTAAAAATATAACCCTTCAAAGCCCCTTCTCTTGGTTTTGGCGTTCCCTCTACAATGGCTAGATAACGCTTATCAAGTTCCCGATCTTTGATTTTTTGGTTCATGACCCGAAGTGCCTCAGCTGTCTTTGCCGCAATCACGATTCCTCCGGTATTGCGGTCGATCCGATTGCACAGTGCCGGCGTAAACGCATTCTCCCCCCTGGGGCTCCATTCTCGTTTCTGATAGAGATATGCCTGAATATGGTCAATGAGCGTTCTTCCGTATTCTGCGCCGTCGTGGGGATGAACTGCAAGGCCCGGACGCTTATCTACAAGGAGAATATTCTCATCTTCATATACGATATTGAGTTTTGGAGAAGCTACCGTCAAAAACGCATTATCCTCCCGGGGTTTGTCAAAAAATTCATCATTGATATAAAGCTGTAAGACATCCCCCTCCACAAGCCGGGTATCTCGTTCAGCCCGAGCGTGATTCCGCTTAATGCGTTTGATCCGAATATATTTCTGTGCCAGAGAGGCCGGCATCAGAGGTACGGCCTTGGCAAGAAATCGGTCCAATCGCTGCCCCGCATCATTTTTTTCAATTCTAATTTCTTTCATGAATCTCACCTTTAGATCATTCGTTCCTTTCATCATGCCCCAATTATTCCGGATTGTCAAGAAAATTTCACTTGAAATTTCCAAAAAAGCATTGTATGATATCGAGGTATTCTGAATTTTTAGAAATATCCCATTGTTTTTAGAGATCCAGAAGAAAAGTTTTCTTTTTTGAAAAAAATGTTTGACAAATCAGAAGAAAGCGCCTATAATATCTACTGCATGACTGTAGAGGAGGAATACTATGCTGTTGGATCTTTCAAAAATCATTGAATGCCCCGGCGCAAGTACCGACTTTTCCGTCAGTTTGGATCTCAGTGATCTTTGTTTCGGTTCCTGTTATCCTTTAAAGTCTCCTGTTGTCGCTTCCGGTACGGTGCGGAACACCGCCGGTGTACTGATGACTTCCGGCACGATTTCCGCCCATCTCACAGCGGTGTGTGACCGGTGCGCCGGAGAGTTTGAACAGGATTTAGAGTATCCGCTTGATGTGGTGCTTGTTACAGAGCTTGCCGACGAAGATCATGAAGACGATCGGACTTTCCTTTTAAATGGCAACAATGCCGATATGGACGAAATTGTTCGTACCGTCTTTATTTTGAACATGGATACAAAATTCCTGTGCAAAGAAGACTGCAAAGGTATGTGCTGTCGCTGTGGCAAGAACCTCAATGAGGGTCCCTGCGACTGCAAAAAGGAAATCGATCCCCGCTTTGCTGCTTTACAGCAGCTTCTTGAAAAGTAATCCCATTATTGATGCTGTCTGAAAAGCAGTTTGACCAAGGAGGTGTCACCCATGGCTGTTCCTAAGTGTAAAGTGTCTTCCGCCCGCCGCGATAAGCGCCGTGGTTCCAACTGGAAGCTGAGCGCTCCCAGCGTTGCCGTTTGCCCCAAGTGCGGCGAACCCGTTATGCCCCACAGAGCTTGCAAGGCTTGCGGCACCTACAATGGCCGTCAGGTCGTTGAAGCCAAGGCTGAGTAATCAGGGAAAGAACGTGAGAGGAAGGCAATTCTGCCTTCCTCTTTTTCCTTTCTCTTCCCTTTCTTTCTTGGCACGTTTCTGAATTTTATTGTGAACGATATATGAAAAGCCCCACTTTTCGGTTGATTTGCCTACCAGAGTGTGGCATAATGAAACCAACGATTTTACTTACTTGAGAGGAGTGATTCGCATGGCAAAAGGTCTGATTGCAATTGTAGGCCGCCCGAATGTTGGCAAGTCCATGCTGTTCAATAAACTCACAGGTCATAGGACCTCTATCGTCGAGGATACCCCCGGTGTCACCCGGGACCGCATCTATGGCGACTGTGAGTGGTGCGGCAGAACTTTTTCCCTGGTGGATACCGGCGGTATTGAACCCGGTACAGAAAATGATATGCTGAAGTTTATGCGCCGGCAGGCGGAGATCGGCATTGAATTGGCAGACGCAATCGTTATGGTGGTAGATGTCAAGTCCGGCGTCACCGCAGCAGATATGGATGTCGCAACCATGCTTCGCAAATCCGGAAAACCGGTGGCACTGGCTGTCAACAAATGTGACTCCATCGGCCCTGTCAATCCCGATGTATATGAGTTTTACAGCTTGGGCATCGGCGATCTTTTTGAAACTTCTGCTGTCCACGGCCACGGTACCGGTGATCTTCTTGATTGGTGTCTGGAGCAGCTGCCTGAAGAGAACGATTTCGAGGAAGATAGCGATATCATCAATGTCGCCATCGTCGGCAAGCCGAATGTCGGAAAATCCAGCTTGCTCAACCGTATCATCGGTGAGGAGCGTGTCATTGTCTCCAATGTCGCCGGTACGACTCGTGACGCCATCGACTCCTATTACGAAAACGAAACCGGGAAATATTGCTTTATTGACACCGCAGGTATGCGCCGCAAGAGCCGGATCGATGACATCATTGAGAAGTATTCCAATATGCGCACCATCAGTGCCATTGAGCGCAGCGACGTGTGCCTGATTCTGATTGACGCCAACGAAGGTGTCACAGAACAGGATACCAAAATCGCAGGTCTGGTTCACGAAGCCGGTAAGGCCGCCATTATCGTCGTCAACAAATGGGACGCTGTTGAAAACAAAGAAACCAATACCATGCGCGACAAGGAGGCCGCTGTCCGTAATCAGCTCGCTTACATGAGCTATGCACCCGTTGTATTCCTTTCTGCGCTCACCGGTTCACGCGTGGATCGTCTATTTGATGTCATTCAGCAGGTCCATGAGCAAAATACCAGCCGCATCCCTACCGGACAGCTTAACTCTATTCTGGCTGATGCAACCGCACGTGTGCAGCCGCCCACGGATAAGGGCCGCCGTCTGAAGATTTATTATATGACCCAGGCCGGCACCAAACCGCCTCACTTCATTATCTTCTGCAACGACGCCCGACTGTTCCACTTCTCCTATCAGCGTTATCTCGAAAATCAGATTCGAGAAGTCTTCGGTCTGAAGGGCACTCCCGTTCGAATTACTATTCGCCAAAAGGGTGATAAGGAGGACTAACTATGTGGTTTGCTGTCATCGTTGCCGCTGTAACCGCCTATCTATTGGGGAACCTGAACGGTGCTGTCTGCATCTCTGCCCTCTATAATGATGACGTACGCAGCCATGGCAGCGGCAATGCCGGACTAACCAATTTCATCCGCAACTACGGTGCAGGAAGCTCTGTGCTTGTAATTTTGATTGACGCTGGAAAGGCTGTAGTCGCCTGTTTGGCCAGCGGTTTGATTTTGAGCAATTATGGGCATTACGCTGAAGGCTTGGCGCTTGGTGGTGTATGTGTTGTTCTTGGACATATTTTTCCGGCGCTGCTAGGCTTCAAAGGCGGCAAAGGCATTCTCAGTGGATGGTTTGTCGCATGGGTGATTGACTGGCGAATCGGTCTGCTGATCTTTATTGTATTCGCTCTTGCCTATGTCCTTACAAAATATGTCTCGCTCGGCTCTGTGCTAGCCGCAGCAACATTCGCTCTCAGCTTTATTTTTCTCCATCACGACAACCCCATTGTTATGACAGCAGGAATCCTCATTGGCATCCTGACAATTTATATGCACCGAAGTAATATCACTCGGCTGCTCAAAGGTGAAGAACGAAAAACCAACCTCTTTGGGAAAGGGAAACAAAAATGACCATTACCGTTGCAGGCAGCGGCGCATGGGGAACTGCTTTGGCGGTCAGCCTATGTACCCATCAAACCACTACCCTCCTCTGCCATACGCCCCAGCGGGCTGCCCAAATGGCTGAGACTCGAGAAAATCCTCGTCTTGCTGGAATCCATCTTCCGGAGACGCTGACCATTACCGGTGATCCTTCCTGTGTGGAGAATCAAGATATGGTTGTGATCGCGTCCCCCTCCTTTGCCATTCGCTCTGTCTGCGAGACGTTGAAGCCCTATCTGTCTGAACAGACTGTCATGGTCTGCGTAACGAAGGGAATTGAAAACGGATCTCTAAAGCGGATGAGCCAGATTGTCGAAGAAATCACAGGCCACAATGTCGTTTCTCTGACTGGTCCGAGCCATGCGGAGGAGGTTGCCAAAGGTCTTCCAACCGGCTGTGTTGCCGCCTCCACAGACAAAGGCAATGCTGAGCTGGTACAGGATGCTTTTATGACAAACTCCTTCCGAATTTACACAAGTCCCGATATTGTAGGTGCGGAACTGGGCGGTGCTTTAAAAAATGTCATTGCGCTGTGCGCCGGTGTTGTGGACGGTCTAGGATATGGGGATAACACCAAAGCCATGCTGATGACCCGTGGACTGACTGAGATCGCACGGCTTGGTGTTGCCATGGGCGCCCAGAAAGATACGCTGGCCGGTCTTTCAGGAATCGGTGATCTGATTGTTACCTGCACCTCTATGCACTCCAGAAATCGACGTGCAGGTATTCTGATCGGACAGGGAAAGTGTGCGGAAGAAGCCATGAGAGAAGTCGGTGCTGTCGTAGAAGGCTATTATGCCGCCAAATCTGCACGAGAGCTTGCTCAGGCCATCCATGTTGAAATGCCCATCATCGAAGCCGCCTATCAGGTGCTCTATGAAGGCAAAGCTGCCTCAGAAGTCGTTCATGAACTTCTTGTACGCCGAAAAAAAGCCGAAAGCGAAGACGCCGGTTGGCTGTAACATCAAAAACTCCCCCTGTTGATCTGAAGCAGGGGGAGTTTGCGTATCGAGGCTATCTTTCCGCAGCAAAATACCATAAGTGACAAAAAACGGTATTGCCAAAGGCAATACCGTTATTGTGCCGTTATTGGATTAGACCGCACGCTCAACCTTGTTGGAACGGAGGCATCTGGTACAAGCGTACACATGGCACGGAGTACCGTTGACAACC
>JARIAT010000031.1 GCA_029257715.1 Faecousia sp.
GGCTATTTTGAATATGTTCCCGGGTGAAAGCCAAGCATTGCTGTTTTTTGCGGATACAAGAGTTCGCAGAGGTACCAGATGTTTATTGGCCGAGCGGATGATCCATGAGCTGAAGCGGTGCTTAGGCGAAGCAAATGTTGTATTGAAATAGCTTTTATTTCAGGGACATTTGTGATATAATGTCACGCTGGAAGGAGATGCAATGACGTGAATTTAAGTAAAAAATTTCTGCTTCCGGCATTGCTTGTCGCAGGAATAGTGACACTGTCGGGATGTGTCCGGACAGTAGATGAGCTTTATCGGGTTCCGCGGCGGTCAGAAGGATACCAGAACCTACAGACAGTGATGGATCAGCAGCTGGCAGATCTCCAATACTGTGCGCCTTCCAGCGGAGAAAATCAGCAGGCTGTTCAGATGGTAGATTTGGATGGCGATGAGGTGGAGGAAGTTCTGCTTTTTGCAAAAGGAAGCGATGACCACCCGCTGAAGGTGATTATTTTTTCGTTCTCGGATGGTGAATACCATGTCAAAGGAAAAATTGAACGGGCCGGAACCGCATTCGATCAAGTAGAATATGTCCAGATGGATGGACAGCCGGGGCTGGAAATTGTCATTGGAACGGAGTTGAGCGATCAGCTGCTACGGAATGTGGCGGTCTACCGGATGAATGAGGATCAGCCGGAGCAGCTATTGAGTACGAATTATCGCAAATTTTTTAGCTGCGATCTAACGGAAAACGGAATCTCAGATCTTTTGGTGCTGTGTTCCCAAGAGAAGGAACCGGATCGCGGTGTGGTGGAGCTTTATTCAATGGAAGAAGACGGCATTGCTCTGCGCGGCGAGGCAAAACTGTCCCAGAGCATTGACCGTCTCAAACGGATTATGATTGGTGGACTTGCGGGAGGACAGCAGGCGGCATTTATCGCAAGCTCGGTAGACTCGGAGACAGTCGTGACAGATGTGATAGCGATGGTCGATGGAACCCTGACCAATGTATCTCTGTCCAGTGAGTCCGGAACCAGTGTCAAAACCCTGCGGAATTTCTGCATTTACAGCGAAGATATAGACCGTGACGGAGAGGTTGAAATTCCCAGCCTCATTCCGGTTCAGCTGCCTGAAGCAGACGGATCAAACGCGGAAAAAGAATATCTCATTCGTTGGTATTCCATTACAGCCAGAGGCGGGGAAGTGACAAAGACTTATACCTATCACAATTTTCAGCAGGGATGGTATATAACATTGGATGATGATACCGCTGAAAGAATTGCCATTGTCCAAACTGAGCCGGGATGCTTTGAGTTTTCATTGAGGGATGTCTCCGGCACGGGATTAACAAAACTATGGACCGTATATGTGTTGACGGGAGATAACCGATCGGCACTTGCGGCAAAAGACAATCGTTTCGTTTTGCTGAAGACGGATTCAATCGTGTATGCAGCAGAGCTTACACCCGAGGCAATCAAGATTGAATTAACGGAGAAAGAGCTGAGTGAGGCATTTCATCTGATTCAGCATGAATGGAAAACGGGAGAAATGTGAGGATCCAAATGAAGAAAGTATTGATTTTGGAAGATGAAGTGAACATCCGTTCTTTTGTGGTGATTAACCTCAAGCGAGCCGGATACGACGCAATCGAGGCCGGAACCGGTGCGGAAGCACTTCAGAAAATCAAAGAGAATCCGGATATCGGTGTTTCAATTCTCGATATTATGCTTCCGGATACCGATGGATTCGAAGTGTGCCGAACCATTCGGGCAACCAATAAGCAGATGGGCATTATTATGCTGACTGCGAGAACTCAGGAGATGGATAAAGTTACGGGGCTGATGACCGGTGCGGATGACTATGTTACAAAGCCCTTCTCTCCGGCAGAGCTTACAGCCAGAATTGACGCACTGTTCCGCAGAATTGACGGTGATGCAGCGGCATCTGCGGAGCTGCTGGCACAGGGCCCCTTTGTGATGAACGTGAAGAATCACACGTTGGAGAAGCATGGCGAAAGGATTCGTCTGACTCAGGTGGAATACGCAATTCTGAAGCTTTTTATGCAGCATCCAGGCAGAGCGCTGTCCCGAGAAGATATCCTGTCTGCGGTTTGGGGACGGGATTACGAAGGAGAACTGAAGATTGTGGATGTCAATATCCGCAGACTCAGAATCAAGATTGAAGATGATACCGCAAATCCCATTTACATCACCACCGTCTGGGGGTTTGGATATAAGTGGGGCGCGTAAGAAAAGGGGCAAATCATGAATAAACCCTGCGGCCTTCATCGCAGATGGATTCGAAATACATTACTTGTGATGGTTCCGCTGGCTGTGGTCTGCGTATTAGCAGTGACGGCATCCTTCGCGGTGTATTACTACTCTGATATGGAGGCAGACCTCAATTATCGGGCGGAAGTATCTTCGGAGTTCTTTTCCGGATATATGAATGTGGACTATAATCAGTATTATGAGTCCTGTGCGACCTATGCAGAGACATTTGACGAACGGAACTGTATGGAACTTCAGTTTATCAATGCAAACGGAAAACTGGTGGTTTCAAGCTACGGTCCTTGGGCGGGAAAGTCTCCCCAGACACGGGAAATTGATGAAGCCATGCGGCAGAGACGCTCCAGATCTTATGTGGGCGTGGATAAAAATACCGGTGAGCGGATTATGTCTGTCTCCAGTCCGCTGATTTACAGCAGCGGTGAAGTCATAGGTGTCCTGCGCTTTGTCACAAGCACCCGGGAAATGGATTTGCAAATTGCGAAAATGGCGGGGATTTCACTGCTATTCTGCGGAGTGTTTATTATAGTGGTGCTGATTTCCACCAGCTACTATATCCGCTCAATTCTGATTCCGCTGGAGGAGATTACAAAGAAAGCGCAGCGAATTGCAAACGGCAGTTATGGCGCACAGATTGAGACACGTTACAACGACGAAATCGGAATGTTGGCGCAGACGATCAATGAGATGTCCAGTCAGATCAGTCAGAACGAAAAAATGCAGACGGATTTCATTTCATCACTTTCCCATGAGCTGCGAACACCGTTGACAGCCATTACCGGATGGGGTGAGACACTGCTGAGTTCCGAGCAGCTTGATCCAAAGGAAACAAGACGAGGGATGGCGATTATCCTGAGAGAAGCACGGCGCTTGACCGAAATGGTGGAGGAGCTGCTGGAATTCACCCGGATTCAGGATGGACGGATGACGTTGAATATTGAGCAGACCGATATTCGGGCAGAATTTGAGGATACTGTCTTTATGTACGGCAGCAAGCTGCGTCAGGAAGGAATTGCGCTGAACTATGAGGAAAATGATGACAATATTCCGGAGATTCCCTGTGACCCCCAGCGAATGCGTCAGGTTTTCCTGAATATATTGGATAATGCCGCAAAGCATGGCGGAGAGGGTGGCAGCATTGATACCTCCATCCGGCTGGAGGCAGGCGGCGTGATTATCAGAATCCGTGACCATGGTCCCGGAATTCCGGAGGATGAAATTCCTCTGGTTAAAAAGAAATTCTACAAAGGCAGCTCTAAGACCCGTGGATCTGGAATTGGTCTTGCAGTCTGTGATGAGATTGTGGCCATGCACGGCGGCTCACTGACGCTGGAAAATGCGCCGGGGGGCGGTGCAATGATTTCTATTGGTCTTCCGCTGAATCAGTAAGGATGGCAATGTAATGGCAAAAAGTGAAACCTGTAATTCCTGCGAAAAATTTAAGACGATGATCGGCGGACAAGCTCTGATTGAGGGGATTTTAATGCGTGGACCGGAGAAGGACTGCGTAGTATGCCGCACGTCAGATGGGCTGAACATCGAGGTGAAGGATCGGAAAGTCCCAGCTCAGAAATCGGCGCTGAAATGGCCTCTTCTGCGTGGGGTCTATGGCTTTTTTGACGCACAGATCACGGGAGTTAAGGCGCTGATGCATTCGGCGGATCTCTGTGAGGATGAGCAGCAACAGCAGCAGCCGGGCAAACTGGATCAGTGGCTGGAAAAAAAGCTCGGAAACGAAAAATTTCAAAAAATCTTGGTGGGAACAGCGGTTGCAGCAGGAGTAGGATTGTCTATTCTGCTGTTTTTCCTGCTGCCCATGGTAATTGGCGGTTTCTTTTACCGGTGGGTGAAGAGCAATCTGGGAATTAACCTGATTGAAGGAATCATTCGGATGGCAATTTTTATGGTGTATATGATTGCCATTTCAAGAATGGGTGAAATGAAACGTTTATTTTCCTACCATGGAGCGGAGCATAAGACAATCAGCTGTTATGAGGCGATGCTGCCTCTGACGGTGGAAAATGTTCGTGCCCAAAGCCGCCTGCATCCGAGATGCGGAACAAGTTTTCTGCTTGTTGTAATGATTCTATCGATTTTGGTGTTCAGTATCGCATCTTCTATACTTCTGGCGGCGGTGCCGGCGTTGGCCGCAATGCGCGGTAGATTCCTCTATAAGTTGATTATGATCGCCTTTAAGTTGCTGCTTCTTCCGATTGTAGTGGCAATTGCCTATGAAATGAATCGGTGGGTGGGGCGAAATGATAATCCGCTTACCCGAATTCTGCGGGCTCCCGGAATGTGGATGCAGCGTTTTACAACACAGGAGCCGGATGACTCCATGATTGAAGTAGCAATCGAGGCAGTTAAGCAGGTGCTGCCGGAAAAGGAAGGTAGCGACCGTTGGTAAAAAAATATTCTGAATTATATTTAGATGCTCGTCAGGTTCTAATGAGAACAGAGACTCCCAGAGAGGCTGGAATGCTTGCTCGTCAGGTTCTGGCACAGGCGTCCGGAAAGACACAGACAGAGCTGATTAACGGCAGTGAACTCTATGCGCAGGATGATGTCATCGAAAAAGCAGAGATGATGATTGCCCGGCTCGCAAAAGGGGAGCCGCTGGCTTACGTACTTGGAGAATGGGAGTTTTACGGCATGAAACTGATCGTAACTCCTGATGTACTGATTCCAAGAGATGATACCTGTGCCGTGGCTGAAATCGCAATTCGTCAGGCGCTGTTTCTGGAGGAAACGCCGCGAATTTTGGATCTTTGCACTGGATCGGGCTGTATCGGTCTTGCAATAGCAAATCGGGTGAAGGACGCAAAAGTCACGCTGGCAGATCTTTCTCGGGAGGCATTGGCAGTTGCGAAGAAAAATGTACAGCTGCACAAGATGAGCGCGAGAGTCTCCTGTGTTTGCGTAGATGCGATGAAGGCGCCTCCGGCATTTCTCGGGAAATTTGATATGATTGTTTCCAATCCTCCTTACATCACAACAAAGGAGATGGGAGAGTTGGATATCAGTGTGAAGGATTTTGAACCCCACATGGCACTTTGGGGCGGTTCGGACGGTCTGGATTTTTACCGTGCGATTTCTTCAAACGCACATACCTGCCTTAAACCCGGCGGATATCTGTGCTTTGAATTCGGCATGGGACAGGGCGATGACGTGTGTAATATTATGACCGAGGCAGGATTTACAATCCGAGAGCGTGTCAAAGACTTTAACGACAGAGAACGGGCGGTTATTGCCCAGTACTGCAAGGAGGACTGATTATCATGGCAAAGAAAAATGCGGCTTATGAGGCTCCGACTCCCGCAAATGATAAGAAAAAGGCGCTGGATACTGCTTTGGCGCAGATCGAGAAGAACTTCGGCAAGGGTGCGGTTATGCGTTTGGGAGATCGGCCGGAAATGAACGTCGAAGCGATTCCTACCGGATCTCTGGCACTGGACGCGGCCCTCGGAATCGGCGGCGTACCCAAAGGAAGAATTATTGAGATCTACGGACCGGAATCTTCCGGTAAAACCACATTGGCACTGCATATTCTGGCGCAGTGCCAGAAAATGGGCGGAGAAGTTGCGTTTGTGGATGCGGAGCATGCGCTGGATCCCATCTATGCGGCTGCGCTTGGTGTAGACACCGATAATATGCTGGTTTCCCAGCCCGATACCGGTGAGCAGGCACTGGAAATTACGGATGCACTTGTCCGCTCCGGTGCTGTGGATGCGGTGGTTGTGGACTCTGTTGCGGCACTGACGCCCAGAGCTGAAATCGAAGGGGAGATGGGAGATACTTTCGTCGGCCTTCAAGCACGTCTGATGTCTCAGGCACTGAGAAAACTTGCCGGTAATATTGCGAAAACCAACTGTGTTGTTATTTTTATCAACCAGCTGCGTATGAAGATCGGTGTCATGTACGGCAATCCTGAAACGACAACCGGCGGCAATGCGCTGAAATTCTATGCGTCAGTTCGTCTGGATGTCCGAAGAGTGGAGTCGATCAAGGAAGGCGGCAATGTCATCGGCAATAAGACCCGAGTGAAAGTGGTTAAAAACAAGGTCGCCCCTCCCTTCCGGGAAGCTTATTTCGACATTATGTATGGGGAAGGAATCGCCAAATGGGGTGAGCTTGTGGATCTGGCGGTTCAGCTGGATATTGTCCAGAAGTCCGGAAGCTGGTTCAGCATGGGCGATGAACGAATCGGCCAAGGTAAGGAATCGGTTAAGACTTATCTCATGAGCAATCCTGAGATTGCAGACTCGGTAGAGGCGCAAGTCCGTGAAAATCTCTATAAGCTCATGGGCGGCGCAGCACGTCCGCAGGCCAAGCCCGCAGAGAAGGCAGTTGCTGTGAATGCGGATGACTTCAACGATGAGGATTGATTCACTGTCGGCTTCGGCCGACCGCATGGGAAGATATCTGGTAAAGTTTGATTCCGGGGAAAACATGCGCCTTTTTCGCCAGACGATCGAGGATTTTATGCTGTTTCCCGGAAAAGAGCTGAGTTTGGAGCAGATGGATTCCCTGCGGGAAAGCGCCGGAGCGTATTCCGCAAAAATGCGGGCAGTACGGATTGTCTCCGCAACCAATGTATCCCGGAAAGATCTTGAGCAGCGTTTGGTCCGAAAGGGCGAGAACCCCGATCAGGCCAAGGCTGCCGTTGAATGGATGGAGGATCTGAGCCTTCTGGATGACCGCCGGACGGCTGCCCAGATTGTGTCCTCCTGCGCTGCAAAAGGCTATGGTCCAAGCCGTGCAAAGCAGGTGCTGTATGAAAAACGGATACCTCGGGAATTTTGGGAAGAGGTTTTGGAAGATTATCCGGATCAGACCGAAAAAATGATAAAATTTATTAAGACAAAATTGACAGATCCCCACGATGAGCGTCAGAGGCGCCGAGTGGTGGATGCCCTGATCCGCAGAGGCCATAGTTTCAGCCAAATCCGCCACGCAATAGATTTGGCGGGAGCGGAGATGGAAGATGATTTGGAGGGAATGTAATGGCGAAAATTGGTTTTATTTCTCTGGGCTGCGCTAAAAACCAGGTTGACTGCGAACGTATGATGTATCGGGTTCAGGAAGCAGGACATACGGTGGAAGCGGAGCTTGCAGGCTGTGATGTTGTAGTTATCAACACCTGTGGGTTTATTGATTCCGCAAAAGCGGAGGCGATTGACAATATCATTCAGACCGGTATGCTGAAAAGTGCCGGAAATGTCGGCAAGATCCTTGTAACAGGCTGCCTGTCTCAGCGCTATCAGAAGGAAATTCTGGAGGAAATGCCGGAGGTTGATGGGGTTCTGGGCACCGGAAGTTATACCGATATTGTGGATGCAATTGACAAACTTCTGGCAGGAGAAACCGTTTTTGATTTCGGGGATATTGATGCGCCGGAGGTAGAGACCGGCAGAATTCTGACAACACCGGAACATTATGCGTTTTTGAAAATTGCGGAGGGCTGTGATAACAGATGTGCTTACTGCGTAATCCCTTCGCTGCGTGGAAAATTCCGCAGCCGCCAGCTGGATGATGTTCTCTATGAAGCAAGGGTGCTGGCCAGCGAAGGTGTCAAGGAGATGATTGTCGTAGCACAGGACACGAGCCGTTACGGCACGGATCTAGGCGACGGAAAGCGCCTGCTCGCCACGCTGCTGCGAGAGCTCTGCGCAATTGAGCAGATTCACTGGGTCCGTTTGCACTACCTCTATCCGGATGAGATTGATGATGATTTGATCGATACCATTGCAAACGAGCCGAAAATTGTGAAGTATCTGGATATTCCCATTCAGCACTGCAATGACGTGATTCTGGAGAAGATGAACCGCCGTGGCAACGGGGACTACCTGCGCTGGCTGATTCCGGAGCTGCGCCGCCGGATTCCCGGCGTGGTGATCCGCACCAGTGTCATCACCGGATTGCCCGGAGAAGGAGAGGCGGAATTCCAGGAACTTTGTGAGTTCCTGAAGGAAATGAAGATGGAGCGTGTAGGCGCCTTTGCGTTCTCTCCGGAAGAGGGCAGCGAAGCTGCCAAAATGGAATATGTAGATTCCGAAATTGCGCAGCAGAGAGCGGAAATTCTGGAGGAAATCCAGTCTCGGATCATAGACGATTACAATGAATCCATGCTTGGAAAAACGCTGGAAGTTCTGGTGGACGGATACGATGAGGAAGCAGAGCAGTTCTACGGACGAAGCTATGCGGATTCTCCCGATGTTGACGGAAGAGTTTGGATTGCAGCAGATGAACCTTTGAGAGAGGGTGAATTTGTCTGGGTTTGCATCGACGGTAACGTGGATGGAGAACTGACCGGTTATCTCGTGGAGGAAGCATAAAATGACAACTGCTAGTAAAATTACGCTGGCTCGTGTGGCGCTGATTCCTGTGTATATGCTGCTGATGTATCTCAGCGGAGGACAAAGCGGCCCTATGATGTGGATTGCACTGGTGGTATTCATCTTTGCGAGCGCAACGGATTTTGTGGACGGATACATAGCCAGACATTATAATCAGGTCAGCGATTTCGGCAAATTTTTGGATCCTCTGGCGGATAAGCTTCTGGTTTTGAGCTGCATGGCAATCTTTGTTGAGTGGGGCATGATGCCTGCCTGGGCGCTGATGATTGTTCTGACCAGAGAATTCGCGGTCAGCGGCCTTAGAATGGTTGCGTCCGGAACGGGAACTGTGATTGCCGCCGGCTGGAGTGGTAAGGTCAAGACAGCATCGACAATGGTTGGACTGTGCGTGATGATGGCATTTCCTACTGCGAAAATCATGGGCACGGTTGTGACATGGATCATTGTACTTACAACGCTGTATTCCGGAGCGGAGTATTTTGCGAATAACTGGAGCTGTCTGAATCTCAAAAAATAATATTTTGAAAAAGGACGCAGATTGCGTCCTTTTTCTGCATATCACAGGGGATGCCCTTGACAAAAACAGGGAATAGATGTTATCATAGCTGTGATTCAAATATTGCGATGATCGGAAAGAGTAACCTGTGATAACCTTCAGAGAGTCTGGGCCATCGGCTGGAAGCCCGGATAGGGGAAGTGGGTGAACGTGCGTCCGGGAGCAAAGGGGAGACCCCGCTGCCCTGCGTTACGGGATAAGTGATAAATGAGAGTGGAACCGCGAGTAGTATTACCCGCCTCTCGTGCCAGATTTGGTGCGGGAGGCTTTTTTATTTGGTAATTGCGGACTGTGCCATTGAATCGGAATCAGCTTGGCGCATAACCGAGGGATTCCGCATATAAAGTGCTTTTAGAAAGCATCGGAGGAATCAGATTGTAAAAGAAGCTATTCCTCTCGACACGGATTGAAAATGAATTGGAGGAGAAGTAACCATGTATTTGTATAATTCCCTGTCCCACAAAAAAGAATTGTTTCAGCCCAATCATCCTGATATCGTCAAGATGTATACCTGCGGTCCAACAGTCTATCATTTTGCACATATTGGAAATCTGAGAACCTATATTATGGAAGACATTTTGGAGAAGGCACTGCGTTATGAAGGATATCCTGTCAAGCGGGTGATGAATATTACCGATGTGGGACATCTGGCTTCTGATGCAGACACCGGTGAGGATAAGATGCTCAAAGGTGCGAAGCGAGAGCATAAATCTGTTATGGATGTGGCAAAATACTATACTGATGCGTTTTTTGCTGACTGCGACAAGCTTAATATCAAGCGTCCGGATGTAGTCGAACCTGCGACAAACTGCATTTCGGAATATATCAATATGGTATCGACTTTGCTGGAAAAGAAAAAGGCCTATATTGCCGGCGGTAATGTCTACTTTGACACCTCTACGCTGGAGCAGTATTATGTATTCAACGATCACAATGAGGATGATCTGGCAGTTGGCGTCCGCGAGGGGGTTGAAGAGGATACCAATAAGCGCAACAAAAATGATTTTGTTCTGTGGTTTACAAAATCGAAGTTTGAGGATCAGGCACTGAAGTGGGATTCTCCTTGGGGTGTCGGTTATCCCGGGTGGCATATTGAGTGCTCCTGCATTTCTATGAAACATCTTGGCGAAGATCTGGATATTCACTGCGGCGGCATTGACAATGCGTTTCCCCATCATACCAATGAAATTGCACAGTCCGAGAGCTATCTGGGGCATAAGTGGTGCAATTACTGGTTCCATGTCCACCACTTGAACACCAATGGCGGCAAGATGAGTAAGTCTAAGGGCGAATTTTTGACAGTATCTCTGCTGGAGGAAAAAGGATATGATCCCATGGCATACCGCTTGTTCTGCCTCCAGAGCCATTATCGCCGGAATCTTGTATTCAGCTGGGAGAATCTGGATAATGCGGCCGCTGCCTATGATAAGCTCATTGCAAAGATTGCTGTACTCAATGGGGATGGACAGAATGTGGATCAGACAGCCTTTGAATCGATGAAGGAGCGTTTTGTGAAGGCTCTGGATGGGGACCTGAACACATCTGTTGCAGTTACAAATCTATATGATGTTTTGAAAGCTAAAACAAACGATGCTACCAAGCTGGCAGCACTTGCCGATTTTGACCGTGTACTGTGCCTGAATCTCATTGAGGCGGCAACTCAGCTTCGGAAGAAAAATGCGGAGGAAGAAGCAGCGTCTGCGGACCCGGAGATTGATGCACTGGTTGCGGCAAGAACCGAGGCAAAGAAGGCAAAGGATTTTGCGGAAGCGGACCGAATCCGCGATGAACTGAAGACCCGCGGAATTGAGATTATCGATACCCCTCAGGGGGCAAAATGGAGAAAAGTATGAAATTGCTGATTCTGGACGGAAACTCCGTTATCAATCGGGCATATTTCGGCGTCCGACCGCTGACAACCCGTGATGGATTGTTCACGCATGCGATTTACGGATTTTTAAATATCCTGGAGCGTATGGAGAAAGAGGAACAGCCGGAGGCTGTATGCGTGGCCTTTGATCTGCACGGGCCGACATTCCGTCATCTGCGTTATGACGGCTATAAGGCCACCCGTCACGGCATGCCGGAGGAGCTGGCCATGCAGATGCCTGTGATGAAAGAGGTTCTCACCGCTATGAACATCCCGATTTACGAATGTCAGGGATGGGAAGCAGATGATGTCATCGGAACTGTGGGCAGGCTCTGCGGAGAGAAGGACTGGGACTGCGTGATTGTAACCGGTGACCGTGACTCTTTGCAGCTGATTGATGAGCATGTGAAGGTTAAGCTTGTGGTCAGCAAGGGTGGACAGACAACCGCAACGCTGTATGATGTCGATAAATTTCAAGAAGAGTACGGGTTCGAGCCAAAAAAACTCATCGACCTTAAGGCGCTGATGGGTGATTCCTCTGATAATATTCCCGGCGTTGCCGGAGTCGGACCGAAGACGGCTACGGATCTTCTGAAGAAATTTGGAAGCCTGACGGAAATTTACGAGCATCTGGATGATCCATCCATTCGGCCCAAACTTCGGGAAAAATTGGAAAAAGATAGGGAAAACGCATTTCTTTCGTATGAACTGGCTACGATTATTCCTGAGGCACCCATCGTTTTTGAGCCTCGTCAGGCAATCATTCAGCCACCCAATCGTCAGGAGCTGTACAATCTGTTTGTTCGGCTTGAGTTTGTAAAGCTAATCGACCGATATCACCTGCGAGGAGGAGAGCTGGAGGCGGCAGAGCCGCAGGTCAGCGGTGATCCCCTGCCCAGAAAGGATGCACTGCCGGATGCCGATGCGGACTTTGCCGTGTATCTTGCTCCGGATGGGAGCATTGGTGTGGCATGGGAAGATGGCGTATGCACGCTGACACCTATGGAAGCAGGGAATATGGAGCCGCTTCTGGCAGGAAAAGGAGAATTGACTTCCCACGATTGCAAGACCACGTGGCATCAGCTCCGCCAGATGAACCTGCCGCAGAAGGCAGTGCAGTTTGACACCGCGCTGGCAGCGTATGATCTGAACCCTTCACAGTCGAGCTATCCTGTGTCAAAACTTGCAACGACGTTCTTAGGCATTGAAGTAGATGACGAAGATCCTATAGGATGTGCGGAAGCACTTTGGAAGCTGCGAAAGCCTCTGGAAGAAGAGTTGGAGCGGCAAGGAATGACAAAGCTTTATCGCGAGATCGAGCTTCCACTGTGTGATGTGCTCTACCGGATGGAATGTGCCGGAATCGCAGTGGATGTCCCGACACTGGAATCCTTTGGTACTATGCTGGCGCAGCGGATAGATGCGTGTGAAAAGCTGATTTACTCTTATTCTGAAGAGTCGTTTAATATCAATTCCACCAAGCAGCTGGGGATTCTACTCTTTGAAAAGCTGGGGCTTCCTCCGGTGAAAAAGACCAAGACCGGCTATTCCACCAATGTGGAGGTGCTGGAAAAGCTAAAGAATCTCCATCCGATTATCCCTGCGATTATGGATTATCGGATGCTGACCAAGCTAAAATCCACCTATGCCGACGGCCTAATGAAGGTAATCCATGAAGATGGACGGATTCATACAACGTTCCAGAATTTGGTGACGGCTACCGGCCGCCTTTCTTCCTCGGAACCGAACTTGCAGAATATCCCTGTTCGGACAGATCTGGGTGCGGAAATTCGTAAAATGTTTGTGCCGAGAGAGGGTTGTGTTCTCGTGGATGCGGATTACAGCCAGATTGAGCTGCGTGTTCTGAGCCATATTGCGGACGATAAAGTCATGCAGGACGCCTTTAAAAACGGACTGGATGTCCATCGGGTTACCGCTTCTCAGGTTTTCGGAGTCCCAATGGAGGAGGTTACAAGCCTTCAGCGCCGTCATGCAAAGGCGGTCAACTTCGGAATTGTTTATGGAATTTCAGAGTTCTCCCTGTCAGAAGATATCGGTGTTTCCCGCTGGGAGGCGAAGGATTATATTGACAGCTATCTGAACCACTATAAGGGCGTCAAAGCTTATATGAAGCAGGTGGTTATTGATGCTCGGGATAAGGGCTATACCGAGACAATCTACGGCCGAAGAAGAAGTATTCCGGAACTAAAATCCAGTAATTACAATGTTCGGCAGGGGGCGGGACGAATTGCGCTTAATACTCCGATTCAGGGAACGGCTGCCGACCTGATTAAACTGGCTATGATTCACGTGGATAAAGCCCTTCGGGAACGGTTCCCCGAAGCAAAGCTTATTTTACAGGTACACGATGAATTGATTGTGGAATGTCCGGAAGCGCAGGCCGAGGAGGTTGCCAAACTCGTCAGCTATGAGATGGAGCATGTGGCCGAGCTGCATGTGCCGCTGAATGCGGATGCAAAATACGGAAAGAGCTGGTTTGATGCCAAATGATTGAGATTATTGAGATGACCGAAGCTCAGGTTCCTCAGATTGCGCTGATGGAAAAAGAGATTTTTTCAGACGCATGGAGTGAGAATTCTGTCAGGGGAGAACTTCATAATGAATTGGCACTTTGGCTTACGGCCATGGACGGCGAAACTGTGGCGGGTTATATTGGCTCTCAGACAGTCCTTGGAGAAGCGGATATGCTGAATCTGGCGGTGCGGACGGAATACCGCAGACAGGGCATTGGTAGACAGCTGGTGGAAGAATTGATTTCGAGACTGGATGCACACTGCCTGACGTTGGAAGTCCGTGTCACCAATGAAAATGCCATCCGTCTTTATCAAAGTCTGGGCTTTTTGCAGGTGGGAAGACGAAAAAACTATTATCAAAAGCCCAGAGAGGATGCGTTAATTCTCAGAAAGGAATGGGGTAAATGAACATTCTTGCAGTGGAATCCTCCTGTGACGAAACGGCTGTTGCCATCGTTCGGGATGGTCGTGAAATCTTGACCGACTGCATTGCATCTCAGGTGGATCTGCATAAGGTCTACGGTGGCGTTGTTCCGGAAATTGCATCGAGAAAACATGTTGAGGCAATCTACGGTCTTGCGGATCAGGCTCTGGAAAAAACAGGGCTAACCAGAAAAGAAATTGACGCAGTAGCAGTCACCTATGCACCGGGGCTGATTGGAGCAGTGCTGGTCGGAGTTAATTTTGCGAAAGCGGCGGCAATGGCTCTGGATGTTCCGCTGATTCCTGTACATCATATTCGGGGGCATATTGCAGCAAATTATCTGGCGTTTCCGGAGTTGAAGCCGCCGTTTTTGTGTTTGGTGGTGTCCGGCGGACATACGATGATTGTCGAGGTGGAGGACTATACCAAAATGCGGATTCTGGGTACAACACTGGATGATGCGGCAGGTGAGTGCTTTGACAAAGTGGCCCGTGTGATGGGAATGCCGTATCCGGGAGGTGCAGCGCTTGACAGAGCGGCAAAATCCGGCGACGAAACAAAGTATCCAATGCCGCGCTCCAAGCCCGGTGCAAATCCCTATGACATGAGCTTCTCCGGACTGAAAACTGCGGCACTGAATACGATACATCATGCACAGCAGATCGGGGAGGAGTTGGATGTCAACAGCATCTGCGCCAGTTTTTCCGCAGCAGTATCCGATACACTTGTTCCAAGAGTGGTACGGGCGCTGAAAGAAACGGGACATAAAAAGCTGGCGGTTGCCGGAGGTGTTGCAGCCAATTCTCGGATTCGCAAGGATATTCTTGCGGCGGCAGGTTCCATGGGAGTCGAGGTGTATCTGCCTCCGCTGAATCTGTGCGGCGATAATGCAGCAATGATAGGTTCGCAGGGATATTACGAGTATCTCTCGGGCAATACCGCCGGAATGGAACTGAATGCTTACGCAACAAAGTCCATTCTGGGGGAGGCACTATAATCAGGAAACGCAGGGGTTTTGAAACCCCTGCGTTTTTGTATGGTAATGGATTGTTTTCTGCAAGAGATGTCTGTGAAAAAGAACGGAGAAAATCTTTTTCTTTATGTGGATGGAGGCGAAGGGATTTCAGCAGTGAGAGCAGACACCTCATAGGCAGTTCGCTCAGAAACCCCTTCGTCCGTATATTTGGAGTAAATGCGGCTCTGGAGTCTTCCATTGATGCAAATTTCATCCCTTGTATGACATGCGGATGCTTGCTGTGCGGTGCGCCCCCATAAAATACAGGGAAGATAATCTGCCCGATGAAAAGCGCGTGGGACGGCAAGCATCATATCACAGATTTCTCGGCCTAAGGGAGTTCTGCGGAAGGTTGGTTCTCGACAAATAGAGCCCCTCAAACGTACCTGATTGATAGATGGTCCTTCTTCAGCAGTTATGTCCATTGCGTGGACAAAGACCAACAGGTGCCGTCCGCTGCCGTCAGAAAAGTTGTGAGACCGAATTTGTCCTTCTACACGAAGCATTGAACCACCGGCAAGATCGACGCGTTCCAGTACTTCCAATTGTACAATTACCGGAAGAAGGTCGATGGCACCTGAAAGGCGTTCTACCTCCAGAATAAATTTATAAAATTTCCGTCCGTGATTTTCGTGAGAGAATTCGGGAAGTGCCTGAAGGGTTCCCCGTAAAGTGATCGTGTTTTCCCATTGTTCCATGTTACCACCTCATATTCAGATGTATGGAACAATCTATGTCTCAGAAAACAAAAGAGAACTGCCCGGTAAAAAACGGGCAGTTCAGAGTTTTATCGTCTTTTTCCGGGTTTGGAGGCCTTTCCACGAGGAGAAGTGGTGGAGCGTCCCCGAGCACCAGCAGGATTTCTGCCAGAAGCGGCGGATTTAGAAGATATTTTTCCTCCATAGGACTTTGCGCCGGATCTTCCGGAGGAAGATTGCCTGCTGCTTTGGTTTGCAGAAGGCTTACTTCCGGATTTTGTGGAGGATTTTCTGGGAGGCGGAGCAGTGTATCCGCCGGCTTTTGGAGGAACCGCACGGATCAGGCATTTGGGACCGGAACCGATTAAATCTTCTCGATGGGCCTTGAGGAGTGCTTCCCGAACCAGATAATAGTTTTTGGGATTCCGATATTGAATCAAAGCACGCTGCATGGCCTTCTCGTGGGGATCGGTAGGTACATAGACATGATCCATAGTACGGGGGTCAAGTCCAGTATAATACATCACAGTAGATAGTGTAGAGGGGGTTGGATAAAAGTCCTGAACCTGCTCTGGGTTGTAGCCCATATCTCGGATATATTCTGCCAGCTCGACGGCTTCCTTCATGGTGGAACCGGGATGACTGGACATAAGGTAAGGAACCAGGTACTGGTCCTTCCCATATTCACGATTGAGTTTGTAGTATTTTTCTACAAACTGATTGTAGACTGCGTTTCGTGGTTTCCCCATCCGAGCAAGGACGGGGTCGGCAACATGCTCCGGTGCAACCTTAAGCTGTCCGGAAATGTGATATTGAACAAGCTCACGGAAGAATGTATCTTTCCGATCAGCCAGCAGGTAATCGAAACGAATACCGCTTCGGACGAATACTTTCTTAACACCCGGGAGTTTCCGAAGTTTTCGCAGAAGAGCCACATAGTCATTGTGATCGGCCTTCATATTTTTGCAGGGAGTCGGGTACAGGCACTGACGATTGGGACAGGCGCCTTTTGTAAGCTGTTTTTCGCATGCGGGATGTCGAAAGTTTGCGGTGGGACCACCGACATCATGGATATAGCCCTTGAAGTCCGGATGCTGAATGATTTTCTCAGCCTCTTCAAGAATCGATTCATGACTTCGGGTTTGAATAATACGACCTTGATGGAACGTCAGTGCGCAGAAGGAACATGCGCCGAAACAGCCGCGGTTACTGGTCAAGCTGAATTGAATTTCCTCAATGGCAGGAACTCCACCGGCTTTTTCATAGCTGGGATGATAAGCGCGGCAATAGGGAAGCGCATAGGTTTCGTCCATTTCTTCCTGAGTCAGAGGTTTTTGGGGAGGATTCTGAACGACAAAGATGTTTCCGCAAGGTTCTACAAGCCGTTTTGCGGTGAAAGGATCACAGTTATTGTACTGGATTCGAAAACTTTCAGCGTAATGTTTTTTATTTTCCTTAAGCTGTTCGTATGGAGGAAGAATCAGCGTCGGAACACTATCATCAACCTCTTTGGTGCGGTAAACAGTGCCATCAACATAGGTGATATCGTGGATATCCAGTCCGGAGTTCAGGGCGTCTGCGACTTCTCGGATACTCCGCTCTCCCATTCCATAGAGCAGGAGATCTGCCTGAGAATCTACGAGAATGGAATGTTTCAGCGAGTCAGACCAGTAGTCATAGTGCGCAAAGCGCCGCAGGGAAGCCTCGATACCGCCAATGATGATCGGGATATGCTTATAGGTTCGCCGGATCAAATTACAATAGACGGTAGTGGCATAGTCAGGCCGCTTACCCATAACACCGCCTGGGGTAAAAGCATCGCTGGAGCGACGTCGCTTGGAAACGGAGTAATGGTTGACCATGGAGTCCATATTGCCGCTGGATACCAAGAACCCAAGACGGGGTTCTCCATAGATGTCGATAGATTTGGGATTTTTCCAGTCGGGCTGAGAAATGATGCCAACTTTATAACCAGCCTGCTCCAAAATTCGGCTGATAATCGCATGTCCAAAGGACGGATGGTCTACGTAAGCGTCTCCAATAACATAGACGAAATCGCATTGGGTCCATCCACGATCCTCCATATCCTGTCTGCAAAGAGGAAGAAATTCCATCATAACCTCCTGATAGATATATTTCTTCCAGTATAACAGATTTGAAAAGAAAATGAAAGATACGAAAAAATTAAAAATTAGAGAAAAAGATGTTGACAAATGGGAAAACCCATGGTAATATATCTAAGCAATCGAGTGATCGATGCGGAAACGGAATATGCGCGAGTGGTGGAATTGGTAGACTCGCTAGATTCAGGTTCTAGTGTTCATTCCGAACGTGCGGGTTCGACTCCCGCCTCGCGCACCAAATTAGACGATCTTTTGATCGTCTAATTTTTTTATATGAATTAAACCTCCGGCTTTGCCGGAGGTTTATGCTTAAGAGTGAGATTAGGTGGCACAAGTGTTAGGCTCTGATTCATGCTTCCTAAAGTATGTTTGCCGGCATATTTGGCGTCCAACATAAAATCTACAGCAGCCGTGTATATTGAATCTGCGTTAGGGAACAGAGGACCGCCATGTTTTGATATGGCTTCGATCATATCTAAGATATACAGTTTCTCCAACGTGGTAAGACGCAGTATTATCGGCCAGCACATCTACCTCCAATGGGTGCAAGGAAGTATCGACAGTATAGCGAATGATATTTCCCTGATGGATAAGTCTGCGGATTATTCCGGATTCCAAGATCACCTCGTCGGAAGCGGACCAAGGGGTGGCGGAGAGAGAAATAACTTCCGGACGAATTGCCCAAGGTGTTTTCTCGTCAAAAACATTACAATTTCCCATAAAACCGGCAACGTAGAGGGTTTTCGGATTCGTGTATAGCTCGGACGGGGTTCCGGTTTGTTCGATTTGGCCATCATGAAGCAGGTAAATTCGATCTGAAATTCGGGCCGCTTCTTCCTGATCGTGTGTGACAAAGATAGAGGTGAGTCCCAATTTATCGTGGATATCTCGGATTTTGAGTTGAAGGGATTTCCGAAGTTTAGCATCAATTGCACTGAATGGCTCATCCAGTAAGAGAATCTTGGCTTGTGTGACAATGGCACGTGCCAGTGCAACACGCTGCTGTTCTCCTCCTGACAGCTGAGATGGATATTTTTGTTCACTTCCAAGCATTTCTACCATGGCAAGGGCTTCCTGAACCCGAGCATCTATTTCGGATTTGGGACATTTTTGCATTTTAAGTCCGAATGCAATGTTTTTATATACGGTCATAGTGGGGAAAAGGCTGTATTGTTGGAAGATCATATTGATATTTCGTTCACTGGGTTTTGCGAAGGTCATATTCGCACCGCCAATCAAAATCTGACCTCGATCAATGGTATCAAGTCCAGCCAGAGCACGGAGCAATGTGGTTTTTCCGCATCCCGATGCGCCTAATAAGGCAATGAATTCCCCCTGCTCAATGGCAAGACTGATATCATTGAGTACTTTTTTGTTTCCGTATGTTTTGTCAATATGTTTTAATTCTATATAGGCCATAATTATTTCGCTCAGCTACTTTCTCTGCTGATAATTTTCAACGAAGGTCATATTAACCAATTCGTCGTAAGGAATGTGTTCAGCAATGACACCATTGGCGATACAGAAGTCTTGAACTGCGATTTCAGGGCTCTCTCCGATATAACCGGTTTTTGTGGAGGATTCTTTTACAATATCCAATTTTTCTGTGAGCGTGTTTAGATCCATTCCCTTAAAATAAGGTGCAAGAAGCTCCGCGGATTCCGCACTTGCGTGTTCCCGAAACCAGGCAACACCCTTACTGACAGCATTTACAAAAGCTTGAACAGTATCAGGATTTTCTTCGCAATATTTTTTCGTTGTGCAAATGATTTCTCCGGGAAAAACAGCGGATTTCAGGTACTTTTCAGCATCTGCGGGGTTGGCGGTATCGGCTAGAATATTGGCGTTCATATTACGCAGCTCCAGCCGATTGTCGGTCCCGATAAAACTTGCCTGAATCTGACCGGCCTCCAGTGCGGCAAGCGAAGCGCCGTAATCCATATTGATAAAGGTGACGTCTTTTTCGGGGTCGATGCCGTTTTCTGTGAGAATGGAGGATACAAAGGAATAAGGGGCGGAGCCGGGCATCCCGGCAAAAATGACACTGCCTTTTAAATCCTGTACAGTTTTAATTTCAGGACGGCTGATAAGGCTGTAGAGCCTTGTATCCATGATTGTATAAATCAGAGTGGATTCAATCCCCTCCAGCTGTGCTTTTAGTACAGGTTCCTGAGAGAGCAGGCAGAATTGGGAGTCATTGACGTGCAGACCTTGAAATGCAATGGGACCGTCGTTATACCGTGCCCACGTTACAGTTAAACCCTCTTCCTCAAAATAGCCGTTGGCTTCTGCCAGATAGACAGGTGCCCAGTTGACATTTCGGAATTCGGAAATCACAATTTCCGTTGCTGTGGATTCCGATTCAGAGGAATTGAACGAGCCGGTTGCGCAGCCTGTTCCGGCCAGAGCGAGGAGACAACATAACATAAATGCGAATACTTTTTTAGACATATGGCGATAAACCTCATTTCATATATGATTGTCAGTTGGGAAAATCGCTGTTTTTGCGAAATTCCAATGAAAGGCAGGTATCTTTTTTCCATTTGAGAATCCTACGCTCCAGGAGGTCCAATCCCCAGTTTAATCCCATTCCAACCAACAGCAGAATCAAAATACAGGACATAACTCTGCGGATCATAAAATACGAAGTTGCATATGTGACCATCCATCCGAACCCACCGGAAGCCCCCATATATTCTCCGATGATTGCGCCGACCATACACGCACCGACGCCGCTGCGGACTCCGGATAAAATCCAGGGCATACAGGATGGAAGCACTACATACCAAAGGGTTTTTACCGAATTTGCGCCCAGAATGTGCGCAGATTCAATCAGCTTTTGTTCTGTATTTAAGATGGCGTGATATGTGGAAAAAAACACACAGAAGAATACCATAAGGCTCGACAGGAATACTTTGGAAGTCAAACCAATGCCGAACCACAGGACATATATCGGCGCTAATGTCAGCTGAGGGATTCCGTTGATGGCCGTTAGAATTGGAGAAAAGACCTTTCCCAAGACCGAAAACTGGCCAAACAACACAGCTAATGCAATTCCGGAGGCGGTTCCGATTACGAGGCCGAAAAAGGCTTCCCGAAGTGTAATAAATGCGTGATATGCCAGTTCGCCGCTTTTGATAAACTCTATGAGATCCAGAATAATCTCGGAGGGATAACTTGTAAAAAATGGGTTATACCATTGATTTCTGGCTGCAATTTCCCATACAGTGACAAGTCCTCCAATCAAAAGCGCCCTCAGAATTCGAGTCTGTAGTTTAGTGTTATTTGAACGATTCACAAGTTGCTCCGGCCCTTTCTGCGGCAGTTTTCTGCTGTAAATGCAGATAATATGCACCGCCCATGAAAATATCAGAAGCTGGATCTCCCAGTTTCTGAAGTTCTTCGATTATTACTTTTTTTCGTGCATCGGGCTCTACCGCGTTTGCGGTTTTCCGAATTCCCTCCACGGTTTTTTCAAATCTGGAAAAGGGGAGTCCGATTACGATTTCGTCGTCATTCCACTGGGCTTTATGTCTTGTTCCTGAACAGAGCATAGAAATATTCATCCTGTCGTTCTGATAGGGAATCACAGTGGCTTCTACGCACATTGCTTGATTTCCTGTCATAAAAAAATGGTCATTTGCTCCATAAAAATAGGTGTAGCCTTGGATAAATCTCATGGTACATCGGCTGTTTGTGATTACAAGCACAACATCCGGCGCTGATTCAAATTCTTCCAACGGTTTTACGATGATTCCCCACATCCCAAAAGGGAGGCACGGCATCTTCGCCGCAACACAGGAAGCACATTCCATAGATTCATAAAGGCCCAGATTCATTCCGGTTTGCCCGGATAAAAATTCGTCTGTCACAGCTTTCAGGCCTAATGCACGACTGCTGCCAGGGCAGGAGGAATGTTTTGCTTCAAATTTAATTGCATGACCGCAGGCGGCACACTTAACAGCAGAACAATAAGAAATCGGCCCTTTTGCGGACCGTGCTGTGTAGAAATCATATTCTTCCTGTGTTCTGGCAAATTTGACACCGATGACCTTGCGTGTCAGCGGCAACAGGGCTTCCAATTTTTTTGTGTACTGGCACATTTGGAACTCTCCTTTGGTTTAGATGGACATAAAATCGATTTGATATGTGAATATTATATCGCCGCAACGTAGTTGATTCAAATACCGAATGTCGATAAAAGGGGATGTTCTATCGAAGAAAACGATTGCGGCGGACCTCTTTATAAACAATATGCAAATATGCAGTATAAATAGGACCAAGAGGAAAGATCTATAAAACTGATATCATCTCCATAGAAAAATAAAACGGGCTTATCATCTAAGATGATAAGCCCGTTGGCATATGTGTGCGAATCAGGGGTACACACATACTGTGTTATTCAAAGGAGAGACTTAGGAGACATAGAATAGAAGCACAAGCTGAACAATAAAAACACCAAGCAGGATATAGGCGTATTTATCCAGATATCCGGGGATGATGTATACACCTTCTTCTTTGAGTCTTCCTTCTGCTTTCATTTTCTTCCGCATGCCCATATAGGTGTATTCATCAATAGCGGCGATTTGCTCCGAAGAGGAAGGGAAGAGAAGACTTACAAGATAACCTGGGATAAAGCACATGACAACACCGACAACATTGTACCAACCCCAGTTGATATCGGTGAATCGAGCCACCAAAAAGGTGGATACTACACCCAGAACGAATCCGACAACGGCGCCGACATGATTGCAGCGTCTTGTAAACATGGCCAGCAGAAATACGCCAAGAATGGCCCCTGTCAGATAAGAGCAGTACTCGCCGATCATGGTAATCAGAGAAGTGGTACTTCCATTTACCACATAGTAGGTAAACAGGAAGATGAAAATGGAAAGAAAAATTGTAATCGCATAGGAAACCTGCAAATCTGTTGCTTTGGTCCGGATGGATTTTCCTTTTAGATAAGGATTATAGATATCCGTAACAAAAACGGTGGACATTGAATTGAGAAGAGAATCCACAGAAGACATGGTAGCCGCAAAAATTGCCGATAGAATCAGTCCATAGATGCCCGTTGGAATATTTTCAGAAATAAAGTCGATAAAAATAGCATTGGGATCCGTAAAGACTACTCCGCTGTTACCCACAAAAAGAAGCAGGCCGATAATCATAAAAAGACCAAACTGAATATTCACAAGAATGCCGCTCAGAAGCATGGATTTTTTCAGTGTCAGCATGGACTTTGAGGTAAACAGACGCTGAACCTGAGATTGATCACATGTAAAATATTGCAGGTGCATCAAACCGACACCAATCATAGATACCCAGAAACCATTGTTCAGTTTCAAGTCAAGGGAGAAATCCAGAGCGTTGAATTTTCCGCAGGAACGTGCGGCATCCATCGCTTCCATAAATCCAAGACCGGTTTGATCCAGAGAAATCATAAAGCAGAAGAAAATTCCCAGCCACAGGATAATCATTTGGATGGCGTCTGACCAAATGACTGCACGAATTCCACCCATCAATGTATAGAACATGACGACGACAATCGCAACACCGATGATATATTTCATATCCCATCCAGTTAGAGAATACAGAATCAGCGCCGGCCCGTAGATCATGGTGCTGACCAATATAATGGAAGTCATTAAAAAGGAAATGGCACAAAGAATCCGGACCGCTGCATTGAATCGCTTTCCGATATATTCGTAGCAGGAGGTTACTTTTAAGTTGTACAAGAAAGGAAGAAAAATGCCGACAGCAATAAATAAAACAAAAGGAAGATTGCTGTTAATCATAAAATACCGGAAGCCCTCTATATAACTTCCGCCGGGGCCGCTGATAAAAGAGGCGGCGCTGACCATTGTAGCAATGACAGACAATCCTACGGGGAAGAACGGCATACTCCGACCCGCCAGAAAATAATCTTCAGTACTATTATTTGATTTACCCAGTTTTAGACCTAAGAGAATCATACCGATCAGGTATACGGCAATAACAGTTAGATCAATAAATCGCATTCCCATAAAGTTAGCCCCCCAATGTTTGAATTCGTATTCATATTGGTAATATTATCAAGGAAAAGAGGTTGCTTGTCAATTTGTGATTTCGCCAATAAAACAGAGATAAATATGGAAATAATACACAAACTTAATAAATATACTTGACATAGCTCGGGGTTTATAGTATGGTTGTGACATCAAGCGTGAATACGTATTCAACTCACGACGAAAAACATATCACAAAGGAGATTGTCGTAATGGGCAAGTATCAACAGGTTAAAAGACTGGTTCGGGACTATTTTGAAGATCTGGAAAAGTGCAGTCCTGAGCAGGTTAAGGATGTACTGAAAAAGTACATGTCTGAGGATTATCGCTGGGAGGGCGTGTACCCCTTCATGGATCAGGAAGGTACCGACGCAGTTGCTGAAGTTTTCTGGATTCCGCTGAAGAAAGCACTGGCGCATATGCAGAGAAGACAGGATGTCTTTATGGCAGGTACAGCCAAGGATGGAAAAACTTGGGTTATGAGCATGGGCCAGTTTATGGGCCTTTACGATCAAGAACTCCTCAATATCCGCAGAACCTGCAAAATGCAGCATTTGCAGTATGCGGAGTACAGCTGCGTGGAGAACGGCAAGATTACGCACACCGCAATGTTCGTTGACCTTATCGGTTTTATGAATGAAGCAGGAGTTTACCCGCTTCCTCAGTCCACCGGTAATTACTTCGTTTATCCCGGTCCCCGTGATCACAATGGTCTGATGTTTGAGGATGCCCCCGAAGAAAAGGCCGCAAAATCCATGCAGGTTGTAGAGGATATGGTAAACGATCTGATCGAGCTGAATGCGACCATGGACGCGCCCAGAGAGGTATTGGAGAGAACCTGGAATGAGGATATGATCTGGTATGGTCCCTGCGGAATCGGTGCAAGCTACACGATTGACCGCTATCAGCGGCAGCATCAGCTTCCTTTCCGCAAGCAGCTGGTGGATAAGAAGTGCAACGACATCAACGCTTACTTCGCAGAAGGTGATTTCGTCTGTTTCTACTCCAGTATGGATGTAACCCCCACCGGCGGATGGCTGGGTATGCCCGGAGGCAATAAGAGCGCACATCTTAGAGGCGACATTGATATCTACTATATTAAAGACGGCAAGATTTCTGAGAACTGGTGTTTTATCGACCTGCCTTACTGGCTCAGCGAACAGGGGCTTGATATCTTTAAGCGTACAGCGGAGATTATGAATCCCCAGCTGTAAATTCCGGAATAAAAGAAAAGGAGATAATAATCATGGCTGAAGAAATGAAGAAGGAAAAGGCAGAGCTTGCCTTTGAGCGTCAGGGAAAGAAGATGGCTTCTTCCAATTCCAAGGTTTTTTACGGTAATTCCAAGGAAGTGACTCCCGTTGGTGTATATGATTACAATGATTTTGATACGGTGACGAAGAAGGTACAGAAGATGGAAGGGTTTGACCCCAAGTACCGGGATTTCGTCCACTATATTATGAAGATTACCCATGATATCTGGGAGAACAAGAGCATCGGCGTTATTTATGATACATATCATAACAATATCACCATGCATCTGGGCAGCAGCAATCTGGTCGGCATCAAAGACGTGATCGGCAACACGCTGGCCACGCTGCATGCCTTCCCTGACAGAAGACTGATTGGCCAGAATGTAGTCTGGTCGGAGTATGGGGAAAAGGGCTTTATGTCTTCCCATCGGATTCTCTCCACGGCGACCAATCTGGGAGACAGCAACTTCGGTCCTGCAACCGGAAAGAAGATTAACTTCAGAACTGTTGTTGACTGCGCAACGACCAATAACCGTATCCATGAAGAGTGGCTTGTCAGAGACAACCTGTGGATCGTCACGCAGTTGGGCATTGATCCCCATGAATATGCGAAAAAACTCGCAAAGTCCTGCAAGACCAGCGTTTGCCCCCTTCAGGCGCAGTTCGGTTTGAACGAATCCATGGAAGGCCAGTATATGCCTGAAAAATACGAGGCTAAGGATCATTCTGTCGGTGAGATGATGCTGGAGATGGCAAGCCATATCTTCAATTATAAGTACATCAACGAAGTGAAGAAGTATTATGCCGACAACGCTGTGGTGCATTACATCTGCAACAAGGATCTCAATGGATTTGACGAGATTCAGGGAATGATTGTCAGTCTGCTGTCCTCGGTGCCGAATGGCAGCTATCATGTAGAGCGTGTTACAATCAACGATTGCGAAGGCGAAAACGAGTATGATGTGGCGCTGCGTTGGAGACTTAGAGGCATCAATGAAGGCATCGGATTCTTTGGACAGCCTACCGGAAAGCCCGTCGAGATCATGGGCATCAACCACTATCATGTGAAGAATAACAAGATTGTGGAAGAATGGGATACTTTCGATGGCCTGGATGTCCTGAAGCAGATGTATATGGGCTGTGGAGACGAAGCGTAAAAGATAGGAGGAACAAATGGAAAACGAAGTCAAAACTCAGGATAATGACATTGTTCTCGGAAAAGAGCTGTCATTAGCCAGACGAATTCTTGCATTTCTTTCAATTGCTGTAATTTATTTCTTCTATTGCTACAATTTTATGATCGGCACCTTTACGAAGGTGGCAATGAGTGAAGAATTCCATTTTTCTCTGACGCAGACAGAGCAGATCTTTGCCTATATGACCATTGGTACCATTCTTGGCACCTTCCTGTTTGGTAAAATCTCCTCCAAAATCGGTAAGAAGCGTACACTGATTATCATTGCAATTGCGATTTCTGTTACAACCGCAATTCCTTTCATGGCACCTGAAAGCTTCCTGCTGTGGACGGTTGCAAGAACCATTACCGGTATTGCACTGGGCGGTACATTTGGTACTGCAATGCCTCTTGTGGCGGATATGTTCCCCAGCAAGTATCGCGGCAAGCTGGCCGCAGTTGTCACATCGCTGTTCTCTCTTGCAATGATGTTCGGCGGCTGGGTTTATGGTCTGCTTGGAGAATCCAACTGGCAGGGACTGATGTATACGGCCATCATTCCTCCTCTGGTTGGTGCAGTTATGGCGTTCATTTTTATTCCTGATGATTACAAGATGACAAAGGAACTGAATGAAAAGAGCGCAGAAGAGGGTGAAAAGATCGGTTACCTCAGCATGTATAAGGGCAAATACCTGTGGATTGGTCTGGGTGTAATCATCCTGTCTGCATGTAACTTTACCGCATATGCAGCATTCGCCAATAACTCCACGGCCTATTTGCAGAATTCTTTGGGAATGACAGCAGCGGTTGCCGGCAGCATCTATGCAATGCAGGGCATTGGCCAGACCTTCGGCTATTTGTTCTGGGGAAGCATGGCGGATAAATTCGGACGAAAGGTTCCTCTGATTGGTATTGCGCTGTCTGGTATTGGAGTTTTCCTGTTCACCAGACTGACCAGTAATCAGGTGGTTCTGTTCCAGATTCTGTCGGTGTTCATCGGCTTCAACATCGGCTTCTCCGGCGGCTGGGGCGCATATTACTCCGAGCTGTTCCCCCAGAAATACCGTGCGCTTTCCGCAGGCATTTCCTTCAATGGCGGTTATCTGATTTCTTCCATTGTCCTGCCTGTTGTAGCCGGACGGACGAGTGTGGATAACCTGATGCCGCTCTTTATTCTGGCAAGTGCTGTATTTGTATTTGGTGCAGTGGTTTGGGCCTTCCTGCCTGAAACCCTCAATAAAACAAAAGCATAATGTCTCTGAATTGAAGGACTGGCATTTGTATGCCAGTCCTTTTTTTGAATACGTTGTCATATTGTAATCTTGATTTTTTTCAGAAGTTTGGTATGATATACTATAGAAAATGAGCCAATGTCAGACAGAAGGGAGCCTTGTAATGGGTGAAGAGGTAAAAAAGACAATCTTAAATCGCTCCATCACGTCAAAAGATGTTGCAAAATTGGCAGGTGTCTCGCAGTCGACCGTATCGAGAGCATTTAACAGTGCATCAGGAGGCGGCGTCAAAAAAGAGATCCGTGAAAAGGTATTCCAAGCAGCGAAAGAGCTTGGCTATCGCCCGAATCTGGTGGCAAGAGGAATGATTAGCGGCAAAACCAATATGATCGGTCTTGTTGTTGGTGATAATCTTGGTCCGTTCTACAATCGAATTGTAGATATGTTTGTAGAAAAGGTTCAGGAAAAAGGAAAACAATGTCTTGTTTTTAAAATCCCACGGCAGGAGCAGATTGCGCCAATCATCGAGCGTGTGATTCAGTTTCGTCTGGAAGGCGTTATCATTACGGCCTCGGCGATGAATCGTGTGATGGCAGAGACGATTATACAAAATGATATCCCTGTGGTTCTATTTAACCGATTTATCCCAGGAATAGATATCAACATGGTATATGTAGATCCCGTAGAGGGCGGAAAGCTGGTAGCGGAGTTTCTGTACCAAAAAGGCCATAGAAATATTGGGTACATTCAGTTTGACCGAGAAACAAGCGAAGAAATGGAGAAGAAAATTGGATTTTACTCCCAGCTTCGCCAGTATCAGATCTATAATCTGAAGGAAGAACGATCAGAATACAGCTACCAGAGCGGATACGAGGCAGGTGTTAGAATTCTGCGGTCGGAGGATCGTCCCACAGCTATTTTCTGCACCAGTGATCTGGTGGCACTGGGTGTCATGGATGCAGCAAGAGAAAAGTACGGCCTTGAAATTCCGAAAGACCTTGCAGTGGTGGGCTATGATGATATCGAGATGTCTTCCTGGAAATCCTATCAGCTCACAACAGTGCAGCAGCCGGTCGAGCTGCTGATTGAAAAGTCTGTTGAGATTATTTGTGATAAAATCGAGAATCCAGAGGGCAAAGCAGTAGTGGATATGGTAAAGCCTCAGCTTGTCATTCGCCAGTCAGTGTAGAATTTTAAAGCATATCAAACACGGGCAGCATGTTCGCTTAAAAAACGAAACACCTTAAATTTAAGGTGTTTCGTTTT
>JARIAT010000075.1 GCA_029257715.1 Faecousia sp.
GCATTGTTGTTTCAATTGTATCCGCATAGTTGCTGTAAAGTGCATCAACATCCAGATGTTCATATTTGTTTTTGACTGTATCCTGTACCATTTGTACCAATTCCGAAGCGCTAGTTTCGTAAATGACGTCTTCCAGTTTCAAAACTCTGTGGTTCTTCAAATCCAAATTTTGTACAGTCTGAACGGTATTTGGATGGGCTCCTCCGGAATACATATTGTTGATCGCAACAATGGATGCGACCCTGCTGTCATGGCGAACTATTCCCTGATCTTCGTAGTTTGAATAAGTATAGAAGGATTCTGAGCCATACTGCGAAATAACTTCATCTGCATACTGGATCAATTTGCTGCTGTTGGCGTCATATTCTTTTTGATGATCCAGAAGAATTCCGTCAATCCACTCCTTTTCCTCGCCCTCTTCTGATAAGAAGCGAATATCACAGCGATTTTCGGTTAAAACTATCGTTCCTTGTGCGTTCTCAAAGTTATTACTTTTTCGTGTAAATGTAAAGATCTGATGGTCGGAATTTGGATCCTCGTCCTCCACCAACACTTCAGTACTTTCCTTTTGGTTTGAATCATCGCTTTTCTGATACGAAAAAGCTTGCCCTGAATTAGAGGATTCTATCATTGATTCCTCGCGATTTTTTACCATATTGCCGGCATTTGACATTACATCTGCTGCCGTACCATCGGTGCCGCAGCCTGCCAGAAAAAATAGTAACAATGCACATATTATGAACTTTTTTGACACGAAAACGCACCTCCCTCACCAATCTGTTGCATCATCATAACACGAAATTCATCTGAATGCAATCAATTGTCCGATGATTTAATTTCTTAAATCTTTTATCCATTTTGGCTATTTACATTCTTTGGATTATTCGGTAATATAAGAGGGAAATTATGTCTTATGACAGGAGGATTTCCATTATGAATATTAAACGTATCGGCGTTTTAACCAGCGGCGGAGATGCCCCCGGCATGAATGCCTGTGTCCGCGCGGTAGTCCGTACTGCAATCTATCATGGGCTGGAATGTTATGGCATTCGCAGAGGCTGGAACGGTCTGATTTCCGGAGATATTATTCGATTGGACGAAAAAAGCGTAGGCCATACCATCAATAAAGGCGGTACGATTCTCTATACAGCTCGCAGTACAGAGTTTATGACAGAAGAAGGCCAGCGCAAAGCTGTGTCTACCTGCAAGTTCCTGGGGCTCGACGGTATTATTGTCATCGGTGGCGACGGAACCTTCCGCGGGGCACGGGCCTTGAGTAAGCATGGGATTCATGTAATCGGCATCCCCGGAACCATTGATAATGATATCAGCTGTACCAACTACTGCATCGGATTCGATACGGCTGCGAATACTGCCATTGAATGTATCGATAAGCTTCGCGATACCATGCAGTCTCATGAGCGCTGCTCTGTTGTAGAGGTGATGGGTCGTAACGCAGGCTATCTGGCTATGTATGTTGGTCTGGCCGTTGGCGCAACTGCGGTTCTGGTTCCTGAGGAGCCTATTGATTTTGAACGTGACGTCATTGAAAAAATCCGGCAGGCTCGGTTCAACGGTTTTACGCATTACATGATCGTTGTGGCCGAAGGCGCGGGTTCCGCCGCTGATATTGCCGCTAAAATTAAGGACGCCATTGATCTGGATCCTCGTGTGACCGTTTTGGGACACATTCAGCGTGGTGGCACTCCATCCGGCCGTGATCGTGTAAACGCCACCAAGATGGGCTATCTGGCTGTAGAGCATATGATTGCAGGGAACTTCAATCGAATTATCTGCACCCATGATGGATGCTTTACGGATGTAGATATTGACGAGGGCTTGAGTATGGAAAAGAGTATCCAGCAGATGGAAGTGGATGTGCTGGCCGCTATGACCGGCATCTGATTTTGTCCAATCAAAAGCAGCTGCTTTTGCAGCTGCTTTTTGCTTCCAACCAACGCTAAACGGGAAACCTAACTAGGTTTCCCGTTTTTTATGTTTGAATTTTACAGGGGACGTTGACCACCATTCTTGCATTGCCCCTCTACCATATGAGTATACATCTGCGTAGAGGAAATATCGCTATGACCCATCAGTTCTTGGACAGAACTGATATCAGCACCGCGTTCCAGAAGGTGAACAGCAAAACTATGACGGAGTGTATGAGGTGTAATATCTTTATCGATATGAGCCATCTCCTGATAATGCTTTAGAAGCTTCCAGAACCCTTGCCGGCTCATCCTAGCGCCGCCAACATTCACAAACAGTGCCGTTTCCCCTTCCTTTGCCATCGTATCGCGTACAGCGGTAATATATGTACGCAGTGCTTGAAGTGCATCCGGATAAAGTGGAATCCGTCGAACTTTTTTATTCCCGACAATCACAATTCCCGAATCCAAGCGGACGTCATCAAGATCAAGTCCAATTAATTCACTGACCCGGATTCCGGTTGCATACATTACCTGAAGCATGGCCTGATCCCGGAGCCCTTTGGGATCTGAATCAGACGGCTGCGCAAGAAGATTTTCGATTTCCTGATCTGAAAGAATCTGTGGCAGCTTCTTCCCTGCTCGCTCCAGCCTCATACGCTGTACCGGAGACGAGTTCAGAAATCCGGAAGAAACCAGATATCCATAAAAATTCTTCAGGCTCGCAAGTGCTCTGGATCTGGTAGCACCTGATTTTCCGAGTTCCTGAAGATATTTCAGAAAATCAGAGATATTCTGCTGTGCTGCATCCACAACATCGATGCCTTCCTCACTGCGGAGCCAGGTGGAAAACTGCCGGACATCCCGCATATAAGAGGACACCGTATTGCTCGATGCCTGTTTCACATTGGTCAGATAATTCTCATAGGCGCAGATCAAATCCAACATGGTACGCGTATGCCTTTCCTCTCTAAAAATTTATTACTTCCATAAGAAACGGAGAAACAACCAAAGTGTCAGCCGCTGCAATCAGAAACTGTATTCCTGTCAGAAACGCGGTCTCTTTCTTCATCCCACGCAGGTCTGTGCAAAGGAGATGATTCCACATCACCATGAGTATGAAAGAGGAAAGCAACGACGAAAACAGCAGCATCCCGGCCATAACCGGTGCACGTATTCCCCAGCAGAGTCCAACAGCTCCCGCAGCAATTCCCATCAGTAATGAGCGAACTGCGCACAGAATCCAGACAGCTTTTCTACCGAAAAACAGTACTCCCACAAAGCTAATCAACATCGGAAAGAGCGTGACGCACAAAGCACCTGTCCATCGAACGCCACACCCGGATGCTGCTTTTAGAATTGGAACCCACCTCTCGGGAAAGCTGATCGCATAACCGGCACCGCATAGCAGACCGGCTGCCCACAGAAAAGAAAGTCCTGCATTCAGACTTTGCAGCCCTGTTGTGATTCTCGTTCGGTAAACCATAGATTCCCCTCCGTTTACAGTTGGGAATCGATTGGAGGAGATTTTGCGTGGAAGAATTCTGATATGCCATCCGAGTCTTCCACGCTGATTAAGATAAAGATAATATACTCCAAAATCGATTCACATGCAAGTGCTTTGACTTTTTTTGTAATAACTTCCAAATTTTTATGTTAACGCATTTAATTTAAAATGTTCTCGGTGTTGGAAGAATTGTTTATCATTTTCAATTATTATAACTATATATTGTGTCTAATAGTTAGATAACAACTATATATAGATAATGAAGTATTTCTTTCATGCGTTTTGCATTAGGTAAATTAAATTTACCTAATGCAATTTTTTGTTCATCTTTACAATTTTGCTTTTTTTGCGGCGCTTTCTTGCAGAGTGTCCCTTGAACCTCAGAAGCATAGCAGCGCCGCTTCCTCCCAGAATTGCCAGCAATGTCTCCCCTCCCCCACGCATCTCAAAATCGTAGCAGACCATGTTCACTCCAATCAATAATACCCATAGTCCCAGCCCTGAGCCGAATGCTTCCCATGGGCCTCCTGCAATCATTCCTCCCAGAAAGGAAGCTCCCACCAGTACAGCCGAAGCGACGTAATTTATCCATGCTTCCCCCACAACCCCGGCACTGAGCAGTTGTGCCGCTCCGGCACATAAGATTGACGAGGTGAGGATCGCCGTCCCCATTCCAACGAGCAGCATTTTCCAATTGATACAATCCTGTTTCATACGATATCCCCCTTGCTGCTTATAGCCTATGAACGCATAAAGCACATAGAACAAAAAAGACGCCCTCCGAAAAATTCGGAGGGCGTCTGTGTGGTAAAAATTATTTTGCGACAGGATTCGTTTCAGAGGAATGATCCTGAGAGACCGCAGACTGAAAACGTGACCGTGTTTGACGGATCTGCTCCAGAGTAGCCGCAACTACAGCTTCTGTCTCACCCAAAGAGTGGTCCATATAGGAGTTTGCTACTGCCTTCAGTTCGTTAATCTTCTCGTTAGCCTTTTCTGCTTCTTCGCGGCTCTTCGCCAGAACACGCTGATAAATCTCATCCGTCTGGACCATCTGATCGGCGCGAGACTGAGCCTCTTGAACGATTGCTGCGGCCTCACCGCGAGCCTGACTAACCAGCTGTTCCCGGGACTGTACAATGGTACGAGCCTGCTTCAATTCTCCGGGCAGCTGTGCACTAATTTCATCCAGCATATCCAATGCCTTATCCCGCTCAATAATACACTTATCTGCTCCCAACGGAAGTGCCTTTGCATCCTGAATCATATCATAGAGAGCTGTAATCAGTTCCTCGATATTGCTATTCATATTATTTTTTTCCTCCTTGACGAATGTCTTGAATTCTTTGTTTAAAATCTGGGATGATTTCCTCTGGGAGAAAATCGGTCAGTTCCACTTCATAAAAACCAAGCTCTCGCACCATACTGGAACTGAGATACATAAACTGATGTTCTGACCCCAGAAACACCGTATCCAGAGAATGGTTCAACTTATGGTTAATTTGTGCCATCTGGAATTCATACTCAAAATCCGATCCTGCTCGCAGTCCTTTCACAATGACACTGGCATTCCGTTTGCGGGCATAATCAGCCAAAAGCTCCTTGGAACAATCCACTTCTACATTCGGAATATCCTGAGTCACACGACGAATAAGATCCACGCGCTCTCGCTGTGTAAACATAGAAGTTGATTTCCCCGCATTGACCATAACGCAAACGATAACTTTATCAAAAATCTTAGAAGCCCGCCGAACAATATTTAAATGACCGATCGTAATCGGATCGAAGCTGCCGGGATAAATTGCAATTTTCATATTCAGTTTCCTTCGTTCTTTTCTTTCCGATAAAGTGTAATCAGAATTTTTCCATATTTATAATCTTTGGATCTTGTAAAACCGGGAAGCTCAAAGGGTAATTCTTTTCCCAAAGGGCGTTCTGTAACTATTATACCACCAGATCGAAGAATGTCAATTTGGGCAATGCAATTTAATGAATTTTCAAGGAAAACTTCCGCATACGGCGGATCCAAAAAAATAATATCAAACCGCTCCCGGCACCGTTTGAGATAAGCCAGGTAATCGCTCCGAATGACACTTGCCTGATCCTGAAGATGGGTTCTGCGCAGATTTTCTTTTATCAACGCACATGCTTTCTCCTGATGGTCAACAAAAATGGCGTGTTTTGCTCCGCGGCTCAGCGCTTCAATCCCCAGCTGTCCAGTGCCGCCGAACAGATCCAGAATCCGTGCTGCAGGAAGGTCAAACTGTATCACGCTGAAAAGCGCCTCTTTCACCCGATCCGTTGTAGGCCGGGTAAGCGCTCCATCCGGGGTTTTCAGAGACACCCCCCGGGCGCTTCCTGAAATCACTCTCATGATGATTCCTCCTTATGATAGTACAGATACACCGCAGCCGCAGCATCCTTGGGAAGCAGCTGTTCCAGCTCCTGCAAACTTGTACTGCGGATTGCGGACAAAGATTTAAACTTTTTCAATAGTTCCTGCTTCCGCTTTGGTCCGATTCCCGGAATCTGATCTAGTTCTGAGTAGTGCAGTCGCTTGCTGCGGAGGCTGCGGTGATAAGTGATTGCAAAGCGGTGTGTCTCTTCCTGAATCTGTCCGATGAACGCAAATACTGACTGATTGGAGTCTATCGCAATCTCGCATCCTTGCGGGGTCACAAGTGCCCGGGTTCTATGCCGATCATCCTTGACCATGCCAACAACCGGAATACACATCCCCTGTTCCTGCAAAACACGAACCGCAACGTTGGCATGGTTCACACCGCCATCGATCAGCAGTAAATCCGGCGCGATTTCAAATCCGGCATCTCCCTGCCTGAGATGGGTCAGACGTCTTGTCAGGACTTGATACATGGATGCATAATCATCCTGATCTTCCATTCCCTGAAGCTTGTATTTTTTATAGTCTTTCTTGCTCGGCCGCCCATCCACAAACACCACTTGGCTGGCAACAATATCCGTACCGGAAATGTTGGAAATATCATAGGATTCAATCCGTTGCGGAGGATCGATCCCAAGCATTTTCCCCAGCAGATTCAGAATGCCATTTGTTTTTTCTTCGCGGCTTGTAACCCGCTCAGCCTCTTCTCGTGCATTGGTCTGTGCCAATTCGATCAGACGCATATTATCGCCTCTCTGAGGAACACGCAGTTTCGTTTTTCTCCCAAACTGCTGTTCCATCATCTGACCAAACAATTCCGCATCTTCCAGTTCAAACGGAAGCAATACCACCTTCGGCGCAAGGCCCCGACTGAGATAAAACTGCTTCAGCAGGCTCGATACCGCCGCTTCGGAATCATCCGGAACCGGGAAAACCTCATATTCCTTATCCAGCAGATTCCCTCCGGAAAAATGCAGAACCGTAAAGCAGGCTTTTGCCTCTGTCTTGGCATATCCAATCACATCCGTATCTGCCAATGAGCCGGCTGTTACCAGCTGTTTCTTTCCAAGGGACTCAATTGCGTTCAGGCGGTCGCGAAGCTTTGCTGCTTGTTCAAACTCCAGGTTTTCTGCTGCTTCCAGCATCTGAGCCTTGATCTCCGATGCGGCCTGCTTGTAATTTCCCAACAGCAGTTGGCGAACCTGTTCAATAATTTCACGGTATTCGATACTCGACTTATTGCTTTGACACCAACCTTCACACATATTCATGTGGTAATTGAGACAAGGCCGGTTCTTCCCGATATCTCTTGGGAACTGCAAATTGCAGTGAGGCAGCTTCATCAGATCTTTCATCGTCTGTAGCAGTTGACCGGTTAGATAGCGGCTCCCGAATGGTCCATAATACTCCGCACCGTCCCGCTCCACCTTACTCACCATAGAAAGTGTGGGGTAGATCTGACGGACATCGAGCCTCACATAAGGATATCCCTTATCATCCTTCAAAAGAATATTATACTTAGGCAGATACCGCTTAATCAGCGAACACTCCAAAATGAGTGCCTCGAATTCGGATGAAGCCGCAATCACATCAAAATGGTCGATATGACTGACCATAATCCGTGTCTTCGGAGTATGGGATGCGGTATCCTGAAAATACTGACTTACCCGATTCTTAAGCTTCTTTGCCTTTCCTACATAGATCACCTTGTCGCTCTTGTCCCTCATAATATATACGCCGGGTACAAGGGGCAGACTCAGGGCTTTCTCCTTGAGCTGTTCAAAGGTCACACGATCACCTCAAATAAAAAGAAGCCGCCTCAATGCGCATGTCGGCACTGAGGCGGTGACGAGATACTTAATCAGTACACATCTCTCTGAAGCAGAGCTTCCAGAGCGTTGACAGCTTCCTCTGCATCGGGGCCTTCTGCACTCAGCGTAATAGCTGCGCCGGTAACAACACCCAGAGACATAATACCAAGCAGACTTTTTGCGTTCATTTTGCGGTCCTCAGACTCCAGCCAGATACTGCTCTTGAACTCATTTGCCTTCTGGACAAAGTATGTAACCTGCTTGTTATGCAGGCCGGATTCACAGCGAACAACGATTTCCTTACTGTACATAAAAAAACACTCCTTCACTGCTGTGCTGATACACAAAACACAGCTCCTTCTCGTATATGATAGCAAATCTGTGAAAAATGTCAACTAATATTCAGCAATATATAACAACATCAGAAAAATAACAGGCGATTATCAATCCCGATCAGTCGAATTCTGCAATTGTAACGCCGTCCTCGCCCTCACCGTATACACCGAGTCGATAGTTCTTGACAAATTTGTTCCGTTTCAGGTTATTCTGAACCGCAGTGCGCAGGACTCCGGTTCCCTTACCATGAATAATCCGAACCTGCTTCAGGTTAGACCGCATAGCCTCATCAAGATAGCGATCCAACACGCAAATCGCCTCAATTGCATCCATACCACGCAGATCGATCTCCGAGCTCATTGCCGCAGCCTTCATCTCCCGACCGGAATGCTTCGGATGTCCCCCCTTCTGAACATAGGGGTTCTGGTTCTCCAGAAGATAGATTTCATTCTTTTTCGCATTGAGTTTCAGGATGCCTGCCTGAAGCTGATACGTCCCATCTTTATTGATGGCGATGACACTCGCCTTTGTTCCAAGCTTCAGCAGCTCTACGGTATCTCCAACCAGAATCTCCCGTTTGGGCTCCGGGCGATGCTCTTTCGGGGCATTCACACGCAGCTTGCTTTCTGCTTCATTCAGTGTCCG
>JARIAT010000008.1 GCA_029257715.1 Faecousia sp.
GCCGACGAGCGCCAGAGATTACTCCAGTTGGAACAGTTGGTGCTTGAACGTGTGGTAGGGCAGGATGCGTGCGTCAAACAGGTGACGAAGTGTATCTGTCGGGGACTTTGTGGGATACGGGACGAAAATCGGCCGGTGGCCTGTATCTTATTAGCCGGACCCACGGGTGTTGGGAAAACAGAATTGTGCAGAGTGCTGGCAGAAGAGCTTTTTGGAACCCGAGAAGCCATGATTCGGCTGGATATGTCGGAGTTTATGGAGAAACAGGCGGTTTCCCGCCTGATTGGAGCGCCTCCCGGTTATGTGGGATACGAAGAAGGTGGGAAATTGACAGAGGCGGTAAGAACAAGGCCCTATTGTCTGGTGCTTTTGGATGAACTTGAGAAGGCGCATCCCGATTTGACCGGAATCCTGCTCCAGATTATGGAAGAAGGGGTTCTGACAGACTCCACCGGCAGAAGGGTGAGCTTCCGCAATGCCATTGTGGTAATGACCACCAATGTTGGGGGCGAAATTCAGGGCGACGGGCTGGGATTTAATCCGGCAGGCCGATATGGGAAAACGGAGCAGGCACTGAGGGAAACCTTTTCGCCGGAATTTTTAGGAAGATTGGATGAGATTGCGGTTTTTGGGAGCCTAAATCAGCAAGCTTTGGAGAAAATTGCAGAAAAATATCTGAAAGAACTGCAACTTCGCGCTCAGACCAGAGGGATTTGCCTGCAGTATTCACCAGATCTGGCTGGCCGGCTTTCAGGTAGATGCAGTTCCAAATCCGGTGCCCGTCAGATCCGCAGTATGATTCAGCAGAAAGTGGAGGAACCGGTTGCTGCACATCTGCTTCGGAGTACAAAAAAACCTTCCAAGCTGCGTATTGCACTGCAGGGAGAGGAAGTAAATATTCAGTGAGGAGACGAATGCTCGTATATTGAATAAAAAACAAATGTTTGAAAATGGTAAAAATATAGGAAAATACCTGAAAAAAGGAAGTTTTTCAGAAGATAGCCATTGATTTTTGTGAGCCTTCCGTTTATACTGGTAAGTGGAGTAATGTGGAATATTTTGGAGTAATTTGGAGGAGGCGAAGGGAATGATCGGCAAATTTCCGGCCAAGATGGACGATAAGAACCGTCTGATTGTCCCTTCCCGTCTGCGGGAACAGCTTGGCGGCACCTTTTATGTGACTGTCGGCGTTAACTGCGGTCATAAATGCCTGACGGCATATACCTCTGAATGCTGGCATGATATGGAAATGCGGTATGACAGCCTCTCTGTCAGTGAAAAAGCCAGTCCGACGAGTGTTCTTTTCATCTGTGCTACCGAGTGTGTTCCGGATAAGCAGTTCCGTTTCTCTCTAACCCCGTCTTTGATGCACTATGCCGGAATTACCCGGGATGTGATGATTGTGGGTCGGGCTGGACAGGCGGAGATTTGGGATGCGAAAGAATTCAGTCAGTTTGAATGTGACGCATTGACTCCGGATAAATTACTTGCATCTTTGGAGGCCATTGGGCTATGACAGAATTTCATCATGTATCAGTGCTGCTCGACGAATGTATCGAAGCACTCAACATTAAACCCGACGGCATTTATGTGGACGGCACTCTGGGGGGTGCCGGACATTCGTTTCAAATTGCCAAACGGCTGACCACAGGAAGGCTGATCGGTATTGACCGTGATAATAAGGCATTGGCTGCCGCCGCAGAGCGCCTGGCACCGTATGGTGACCGGGTTACGCTGGTTCATAACAACTTCAGTCAGCTGGATCAGGTGCTGGATGACCTGGGGATTGAGGGAGTGGATGGCATTTTGCTAGATCTCGGTGTTTCGTCGCCACAGCTGGATGAAGCAGAGCGGGGGTTCTCCTACATGGCAGATGCCCCACTTGATATGAGAATGAATGACGAGGATTCCTTAACTGCACACGATGTGGTCAATACCTGGCCGAAAGAAGAACTGCGGCGGATTCTCTATGAATATGGCGAGGAACGCTATGCACCTCAGATTGCCTCTGCCATAGAACGAAGAAGAGCGGAGAAGCCTATCGAGACAACCTTGGAGCTTGTGGATGTGATTCGCTCCGCTATGCCGCCTCAGGCTCTTCGTGAAAAGCAGCATCCTGCAAAGCGGAGCTTCCAGGCCATCCGAATTGCCGTTAATGATGAGCTGGGAGCAGTTGGAAGAGTTATGGAGGCAGCAGTCCCAAAGCTGAACCGGGGCGGACGTCTTGCGATTATCACATTCCATTCTCTGGAAGATCGGATTGTCAAGAATGGAATGGCAGCTGCGGCAAAGGGGTGTACCTGTCCGCCGGAATTTCCGGTGTGTGTCTGCGGTAAAAAGCCGAAAGTAAAGCTTATCAGCAAAAAGCCTATTGTTTCCGGGGATGAAGAGCTGGAACGCAATCCGAGAGCGCGCAGCGCAAAGCTGCGTGTCTGTGAGAAACTTTAAAAATGATAGGATGTGAGGAATCATGAATTACAAAGGGGAAATTCAGTATGTTCGCTTTTATACGGCGGGCAGCGCAGCGCAAAAACTGGAAACCAGAGTAGAAAAAAAGTCCCCTCCGAAAAAGATGCCCCGTCCGACTCCGGCACCTGTTGTTAAGACACCTGTTGTGATTGAGCCGTATGCGATTATTGGCACGGTGGTTGCGGTTGTGATGGTAGCTCTTGTGATTCTTGGTTTTTTTCACCTCAATCGGATCAGCAGGCATAGAGCTGCCATGGAGAAATATATCGAGTCTGTAACAGCGGAGAATCAGACGCTGCAAATGCAGTATGAGCAGGGGTATGATCTGGAAAAAGTCCGGGATACCGCTGAAGCGATGGGGCTTGTGCCTGTGGATCAGGTTAAGCACATAAAGGTTGCGATTGTGGAACCTATGAAAGAACGAGAGCCTTCCTTCTGGGAAGCGGTCTGGGAGGATATTCAGGAACTGTTTGCATAACACAGCAGCCGGTCCATAGAATATAGCAGAAGCTGTGATGGGCAGTGAGGGTAACGCCTTACTGCCCATTTCAAGTCTATGTTATGGGAAGGACTGGTGGAATAAGTGAAGCGGAAAAAAGAACAGTACCGTCGGATTCGGGAGGATTCCGGCCAGCACCGAAGAATCCGGATTATGATGGCTGCGTTAGGGATTGCGGCATTTTTGCCGGTGGCGGTGCAGCTGGGAAATCTGATGATTTCACATTACGATCTCTATTCGTCACTGGCGCAGCAGAATCAGTCCCGTACAACCCGCATTACCCCGGAGCGAGGGACAATCTATGATCGGAATTACCGAATTCTCGCAGCCTCCAAGACGGTGGAGAATGTGTACATTGATCCAAGAGAGCTGCACCAGACCGGTGCAGATATTACGGAATTATCACGATCCTTGGGAGAAATTCTGGAAATTCCAGCGGACAAGATTGAAAAACTGGCTAATGACCGGTCTCTGCGCTATCATCTGATTGAAGATCGGATAGAGGAGGAAACAGCAGCTCAGATTCGAAGTTATATTCAGCAAAGCGGCGTTCACGGAATTCATCTGGAGCCAAATACCCGACGATATTATCCATATGAATCGCTGGCAGCTCAGGTAATTGGTTTTACCAACGCTTCCAACGATGGAGCTGAGGGAATTGAGGCAAGCTACGATGCGTATTTGTCGGGAGATCCCTCTCGTGTTGTTACCACAAAGGGAAATAACGAGATGGATATGCCGTATTCCCTGGAACGATTTGTTCAGGGCAAAAGCGGTGCTGATGTGGTGACAACACTGGATATGACCGTTCAGGCCTGTCTGCACGAGCAGATGGAGCAGGCGATTGACCGTTACAAGGTTCAAAATGGGGCTTTCGGAATGGTTATGGATGTGGATACCGGTGAAATTTTGGCCATGGAAACACTGGGTGGTTACGATCCTAACAACTATCTTGAGATTCAGGATGATTCAGTTCGAGGGAATCTGGAGCAAATGCGCTTGCGGTATTTATCGTACCCGGAAGGTTCGGATTCCTATACGCAGGGCAAGCAGGCTTATCGGGATGCCCTTGTGGAGGCACGGCTGAAGCAGTGGCGCAACCGGTGCATTTCGGATGGATATGAACCGGGATCTACCTTTAAAACGGTGACGCTGGCAGCTGCGATTGACTGCGGTGCGGTTGATTTGAATACCCATTTTTCCTGTTCCGGATCAGAGCAGATTCCGGGCAGATCACAGCTGCTTCATTGTTGGAGATCCAGAGGACATGGCACACAGACAACCGCACAGGCACTCCAGAATTCCTGCAATCTGGCCTTTGCCCACATCGGATTAAAACTCGGCGGAGAACGGTTTTATGATTATGTTACCAGATTTGGCGTTCGGGAAAAAACGGGAATCGACCTTGCGGGCGAAAGTTCCGGAGTGTTTTTCTCCAAGGAGCTGATTACAGATACAGACAAATGGGGAACAGCATCGCTGACTTCAGGTGCATTCGGACAGACCTTTAAGCTGACACCGATTCAGCTGGTCAGAGCCATTGCCGCAGTGGTGAATGGGGGCTATCTGCTGGAGCCGTATATTGTCTCAGAGGTGACCGATGAAGCGGGGAATGTCCTTTTAAAACAGGAGCCAACTGTCCTTCGTCAGGTGATTTCAGAAGAAACTTCTTCTATTATGTGCGATTTAATTGAGTCAGTTGTAACAGAGGGAACCGCAAAAAACGCAACTGTTTCGGGGTATAAAGTAGGTGGAAAGACTGGAACCAGTGAAAAAATTGACGTTTTCGATGAGAATGGTCACCGTGTTCAGGACAAAATCGTCTCATTTGTGGGGATTGCGCCGATGGACAATCCGCGGTATATTATATTAGTAGCGCTGGATACACCCTCAAGAGAGACTGGAATCTATATTTCAGGCGGTGTAATGGCAGCTCCTACAGTGGGCGCCGTCATGAAAGACATTTTGCCCTACTTGGAGGTCAGCCGCGTCTATGATGTGGATGATCCGGCGGCACAAAATGTGGAAGTGCCGGATCTAAGTGGGCTTTCGCTTGCGGAAGCGAAGAAGGCCGCACAGGATCGTTCCCTCTCCATCCGTACAGTGGGAACGGGGGAAACGGTAATTGGTCAAATACCGCTGCCCGGGGAGACTGTCCCGGGAGGGACGGAACTCTTTTTATATTTTTCCGAACCGCCGTCCGATCAAACTGTGATCGTTCCGAATTTTTCCGGTATGACCGTAGCACAGGCATCCCGGGCTGCCGCAGATGCGGGGCTGTACCTGCTTCCGTCCGGCAACCCAGATCTGACCCTTCCGATTCTTGCCATGAATCAATCTCCTGCGGCTGGGACGGAGGCAGAGCGGGGAAGTGCCGTCCAAATTCAATTTACAGATCCACAAGCCCGGGATTAGGGGCCTGTGAGGAGGAGAATCATCATGAAATTACAGCAATTGCTTTTGGGGATCACCCCGTTGGAAATGACTGCCGATCCGGAAACAGAGATCAGCTCTGTGGCTTATGACTCGAGAAAAGTCACAGAAAAGTGTTTGTTTGTAGCGATATCAGGCTTCGCTTCCGACGGAAACCGATTTATCCCCATGGCGATGGAGAAAGGGGCGGCAGTGATTGTGACTGCCAAAAAGCCCGATAGAGAGGTGCCTTATGTGCTGGTGGAATCCGATCGTCTGGCACTGGCAATGATCAGCTGCAATTACTTCGGACGTCCTGCTGATACAATGAAAATCATCGGGATTACCGGAACAAACGGCAAAACCTCGTCCACACTGCTGCTCAAGCACGTGTTGGAGAAGACAGTCGGCGCAAAGGTTGGACTGATCGGCACCATGGCGAATATGGTTGGCGATGAGGTGATCCCAACCGAGCGTACAACACCGGAAAGTTTTGAATTGCAGGAGCTTTTTGCTCGGATGCGTGATTCCGGATGCGGATATGTGGTTATGGAGGTTTCATCCCATGCCATTGCCCTGGAACGGATCGGTGGGATTCACTTCGCTGCCGCTGCATTTACAAATCTGACAGAAGATCATCTGGACTTTCATAAGACCATGGACGATTATTGTGATACCAAAGCAGAGCTATTCCGCCGATGCGATTTTGCGGCGATCAATGCAGATGACAGCTATTCCCAGAGAATGATCGATGCGGCGTCCTGTCCGGTTCTGACAAGTTCGCTTCAGGGAAATGGACAGCTTAATGCGGCGAATCTGACGCTGAAGGCGGATGGAATTCGCTTTGATGCGAGTTTCAAGGATGAAAAGGTGGAAGTGGAACTTGGAATTCCCGGCCGCTTCACGGTATATAATGCACTGACCGTCCTTGGAATTTGCGCAGGCCTAGAGATTTCACTAAAAGATGTCGCTGCGGCTCTGAAGGATGCCCCCGGTGTTAAGGGTCGAGTGGAAGTGGTTCCGACCCCTGGGAAGGACTACACCGTTCTTATTGACTATGCACACACTCCAGATGGGCTGGAAAATGTGTTAAGCGCAGTTCGCGGGTTCTGTAAGGGACGTGTGATAGCGGTCTTTGGCTGTGGCGGTGATCGAGATCCGATCAAGCGGCCGATTATGGGAAGAATCGGTGCAGAACTGGCAGATCTTGCAATTATTACCTCGGATAATCCCCGCACGGAGGATCCCGAGGCGATTATTCGGGATATTGAGCCCGGCGCAAAGCAAACTGGAAAAGCCTATGAAATAGTGGTAGATCGGCGCAAGGCCATCCGCTATGCCATGCAGATTGCGCAGAAAGACGATATCATTGTTCTGGCAGGCAAGGGTCATGAAACATATCAGGAAATCTGCGGTGTAAAGCATCATCTCGATGAACGGGAAGAGGTTGCCGCAGCGCTGGAAGAACAGAAAGGATAAGTCATGGGAAGAATTACTCTGGAACAGGCAGCAGCCTGGTGCGGCGGTCAGATCGACCCCAAATACAAGGATGTGGTGTTTTTTGGTGCCGCAAACGATACCAGAACCATTAAAAAGGATCAGCTGTTTGTAGCACTCAAGGGCGCTCGGGACGGTCATGATTTTATTGACTGCGCCATAGAAAAGGGAGCGGCGGCTATACTCTGCTCCCATTGCGAGGCCGACTATCCTGCCATTATCGTCAGCGATCCTCGGATTGCGCTGGGCGATATTGCCCGTATGGAACGCAAACACCGGAATCTGAAGGTAATCGGTGTGACAGGATCTGTGGGAAAGTCTACAACCAAGGAAATGATTTACAGCATTTTAAAGACGACCTACCGAACCGGCAAGACCCCCGAAAACCATAATAATGACATCGGTCTTCCAATGACCATTCTTGCCATGCCTGACGATACACAGGTTGCGGTTCTGGAAATGGGCATGAATCACTTCCGGGAGATGGCGTATCTTTCAAGCATTGCACAGCCGGATCTGGCGGTTATCATCAATATCGGAACCATGCACATGGAGAATCTGGGATCTCAGGAGGGGATTCTTCAGGCAAAGATGGAAATTCTGGAGTCCATGGACAGCAAGGCCCCTGCCATTATTAACGGCGATGACCATTTGCTGTGGAATGTCCGCCATCAGGGCCGCCGATTCCTGAGTTTTGGCGCGGAAAATCCCTTTGCAGACATCAGAGCCACCAATATTGAAAATCGTCAGGGAGGGCTTTCTTTCGATGTAACAACCGGCAGCACCGGATTCCATGTGGATCTTCCGGTGGAAGGAGAGCATTATATCTGTGATGCACTGGCTGCCATTTCCGTGGGTATTGAAATGGGTGTGACAATAGAGCGGATTCAGGATAGCCTCATCGAATTTCAGAATATTCAGGGGCGCCAGGAAATTCTGAAAGTGAAAGGGTATACGATCATTAAGGACTGTTATAACGCAGGACCTGAGTCTATGGCTGCCGCATTGAAGGTTTTAGGCAATCAGCCGGGCAGAAAAATCGCAGTTCTCGGTGATATGCTGGAGCTGGGGGTTCGTACACAGGCAGAGCATTACCGCGTGGGAAGGTTCGCGGCGGAAGTGGCCGATTTGCTGTTGGTCTATGGACCAAACGGTGACAGAGTGCTTTCCGGAGCGTTGACAGGCGGAATGACCGGGGATCGAGCCAAGGAATTCAAGAGTCAGGACGAAATGGCAAATACCCTCAGACGAGTGGCAAAACCCGGTGATGTCATGCTGTTTAAGGGCAGCCGTGGAATGCACATGGAGTGCGTACTGGAGAAATTCCTCGAAGAAAAGAAATAAACGGAGGACATACCAATGACAAAGATATTTTTGACGATGATCTGCGCATTTGCGCTGAGCTTGATTCTGGGAAAAATTCTGATTCCCATTCTACGCAAGCTGAAAGCCGGACAGGAAATCCGGGAGGATGGCCCTACCTGGCACAACTCCAAGGCAGGAACCCCCACGATGGGCGGTCTGTGTTTCATCGGAGCTTCGCTGCTGAGTATCGTATTCGGATTTTCAGCAATCGCTAACGGAGACCGCGGCGTACTGTACGTTCTGCTTCTGAGTGTGTGCTTTGGTCTTGTCGGTTTTCTGGATGACTTTTTTAAGGTCAAGTATAAGCGGAATCTGGGGCTGACTTCGATCCAGAAGGCATGTCTTCAGATGGCGGTTTCTGCGATTTTCCTGTACATCCTTTACAAAGAAGGGATTATGACGGCAGATCTTTACATCCCCTTCTGGAATGTCAGCTTTAATATTCACCCGCTGGTGTTTATTTTCTTTGCGATGTTTGTCATTGTCGGATGCGTCAATGCGGTGAATCTGACCGACGGAATTGACGGCCTCGCAACCTCGGTGACAATCCCTGTTATGGTATTTTTTACAATGGTTGCGGTAATGGAGAAGAAACTGTCTCTCGCACTGTTCCCGGCGGCTCTTGTGGGCGGCCTGGCGGCATTCCTCGTCTATAACTTTAAGCCTGCAAAGACATTCATGGGTGATACCGGATCGTTGTTCCTCGGCGGTGCGGTCTGCGGTTTGGCCTTTGCGCTGGATATGCCCTTGGTTTTGATCCCTGTGGGACTTATTTACATCATCGAGACACTGTCGGTTATTTTGCAGGTGGGGTATTTTAAAGCAACCCACGGCAAGCGGCTGTTTAAAATGGCTCCGATCCATCATCATTTTGAGAAATGCGGCTGGAGCGAGGAGAAGATCGTCTATATTTTCTCCGGAATTACCGTTATCATGTGCATTGCAGCATGGTTCGGTGTCCGGGGCAGATTCTAATTTCCGAAAGGAGCGGATTCGGCATTGGAAAGAACGCTTTCCCATGCCAAAGCGGGTTCCGATGAACTGCGGAACAAAAGCGTGGATCCCATTTTTCTGATTCTGGTGCTGGCAACACTGGCGATGGGGCTGATTATGCTCTATTCCGCCAGTTCAGCCCAGTCGGAATTTGATTCGGGATACACGGAATCCACGAGATATTTGAAAAAACAGGCAATTTGCGCCGGAATCGGTTTGGCAGCAATGGTATTTACCAGCCGGATTCCGGTTCAGCTCTGGAAGCGCTTCAGCGGTGCCATCTATGTGATTTCGATTGTGCTGTTGCTTCTGGTACTGGTTATGGGCCAGTCTGTGAATGGCGCTACACGCTGGATTTCCATTGGCGGAATTCGATTCCAGCCGTCGGAAATTGCAAAGTTTGCAATGATCGTTTTGTTTGCCCGGCTGTCCGAGGCGTTCGGCACCCAGGTGGAACAGTTTCGATACGGCATTGTGGGGTATGGAGCGGCCTTGATGGGGCTGCTGATTCCGCTGGCACTGGAAAAACATCTTTCTGCAATTCTGCTGATGGGCATGGTGGCGGTGACAATGATGTTTATTTCCGGAACTAAAATGAGATTTCTTGCCATGGGAGCTGCTGCTGCCGGCGTATTCGTTGTGGTTTATATTACCTTGATGGGATATGCGGGAGACCGGGTGAGCGCATGGATTCATCCGGAGGCAGATCCAAGTGATACCGGCTATCAAATTTTACAGTCTCTTTATGCCATCGGCTCGGGCGGTGTGTTCGGATTGGGGTTGGGAAAAAGCCGACAGAAATATCTGTATCTCCCGTTTCAGTACAATGATTATATTTTTGCGATTGTCTGCGAGGAACTGGGTCTGGTGGGAGCGGTCGGCATTATGGTGCTGTTTGCAGCATTGATCCTGCGGGGCTATTGGATTGCGCTGCATGCAAGGGATCGGTTTTCAACAATGCTGGCGGCCGGACTTACCAGCCTGATTGCGATTCAGACGGTGCTGAATTTGGGGGTGGTGACGAATATCCTGCCATCTACCGGAATTTCCCTGCCGTTTTTCTCCTACGGAGGGACGGCACTGGCCATGAATCTGGGGGAGATGGGGATGATCCTGAGCATTTCACGGCATCGGTTTGATGCACGAAAACAGGAGGAAGAAATATGAAAGTGATTTTTACCTGCGGCGGAACCGGCGGACATATCAATCCTGCCATCGCTGTGGCAAATATACTAAAGGAAAGAATGCCGGAGAGCGAAATTCTTTTTGTCGGGGCAAAAGGAGGGATGGAGGAGCAGCTGGTGCCGAAGGCAGGCTATCAGTTGGTCGGTCTTCCGGCTTCCAGTTTTTCCAGAAAGCTGACGCCTTCCGGCATTTGGCATAACCTGACAGGCGTGTGGAAAATCGGGTCAGCACTTCATGGCGCAAGAAAAATAATTCAGGAATTTAAGCCGGATGTCATCGTCGGAACCGGTGGATATGCCAGTTTTCCGGCACTCCGGATGGGAAGCATCATGGGGGTTCCGGTCTGTGTTCATGAGGCAAACGCAGTTCCAGGACTGGCCACCAAGCTTGCTGCCAAAAAAGCGGATAAAATTCTGGTGAATTTTGCAGAGAGCGGCAAAGCCTATCCAAATCAGGATAGAGTGGAAGTGGTCGGAATGCCGGTACGTCGAGAGTTTATTTATACCCGCCGGGAGGATGCCCGCAGAGAGCTGGGGTTGGATGACCGGCCTTTGATTGTTTCAGCTTTTGGCTCTCTTGGTGCCAGAGAAATGAACAAGGCCATGGCGGAATTCATGAAGATTGAGCAGGATCGGGGAATTCCGTATCAGCATATTCATGCAACCGGTTCGTTCGGCTGGAAGTGGATGCCCGATCTGATGAAGGAAAAACAGGTCAATGTCTCGTTCGGTGGACTTGATATGCGGGAGTATATTTATAATATGCCCACTGTGATGGCAGCGGCAGATTTAATTATCAGCCGTGCGGGGGCATCCAGCTGTAATGAAATTGCAGCGGCGGGCGTTCCGTGTATTATGATTCCATCCCCCAATGTAACAGATAATCATCAGGAAAAAAATGCCAGAGTTTTGGAAAAATGGGGCGGATGCGAAGTGATTTTGGAGTCCGAATGTACGGGCGAAAGGCTTTTTAAGGCAGCATCTGACTTGCTCGAGAATTCTGAAAAACGGGAACAGATGCGTCAGGCACTTCTGCGGTCTTCAATTCCGGATTCCGCAGAGCGGATCTGCGACATAATTGTAAAACTGGCACGGTAAGACGAACCTCCACATAGAATGAACTGCATTCTATGGGAGGAGGCGGAGATGTGCAGTCGCTTATGATACGGGGAGGCAGACCCCTTGCCGGAGAAATTCGGATATCCGGCAGCAAAAATGCGGTACTTCCCATGCTGGCAGCATCTGTAATGTTTCGGGATGGGTGCTGCATCCGGTCATGTCCGAATTTGACAGATGTGGATGCTGAAGTGGAAATACTGAAGTATCTCGGCGCAGAAATTGATCGAATCGGAGATCAAATTGCAGTGGATGCCCGAAAATTGGATCAATGGGAGATTCCATTCGAGCTGATGAACAAAATGCGGGGATCTGTGTTTTTTGCAGGCGCACTGATGGCAAGGACCGGTTCCTGCCATCTGGAAAAGCCCGGAGGATGTGCGCTCGGGAACAGACCTGTGGACTTCCATATCGCAGGATTGAAAGCTCTGGGCGCGCAGGAAACAGAACCGGGAGTCTTTCATGGAGGACTCGTCGGTGGAAGCTATACATTGCCATATCCCAGTGTTGGAGCTACAGAAAATCTGCTGATGGCAGCACTGGGAGCCGATGGGCCCAGCAGGATTCTGAATGCCGCACGAGAACCGGAAATTGTCTGCCTGTGTGATTTTCTTCGACAGGGCGGCTGTCGGATTTCGGGAGACGGAACCTCGGTGATTCATATTTTACCGGGATTGCCGGAACAGGCGGAGATGGAACCGATTCCGGATCGAATGGAAGCAGCGACTTTTGCCTGTGCATTGGCATCTGCGACGGGGGATATTCGTCTCAATCATGTCATTCATTCTCATCTTTCTGCGGTTCTGGATGCGTTGGAGCAGGCGGGCTGCGTTATTTTACGCGGCGACACATCCGTTGAGGTACGTTGTAATGGACTGGTATCGCCCGGTGAGATTGTCACAGGACCATATCCCCAGTTTCCTACGGATGCCCAGGCACCGTTTCTGGCGGCGATGCTGCGGGCGGAGGGGATAACAAGAGTGACAGAGACGGTTTTTTCCGACCGAATGAAGCATATTGCCGGACTCAGAGCACTGGGGGCTGAAATTAAATGTCTTGGAAATTCGGCCTGCGTTTGTGGCGTGGAGAAGCTTTGTGGGGCAACTGTCCGGGCAGAGGATCTGCGTGGGGGTGCGTCACTTGCGGTGGCGGCGCTTGCGGCGGAAGGAGAAACAAAAATAGATGGTCTGCATCACCTGATGCGTGGATATGAACGATTTGCGGATAAGCTGTGTATGCTTGGCGGAGATGCGGCCTTAGTCTAAGGAGGAACACATGGATACAAAAGAAAGAAAACAGCGCCGACCGGCCCGGACTCCGGAGGAAGCTGCGGCACGGCGTCAGAGATCGGAACAGCAGCGTGCGAGAAGGAACGCGGTCAATCAGGATTCTCAGAGGAAGCAGCCGACTCGCCGCAGAGCAGGTGCTGTCGGAACGGTTGACCGATCCGGAATTGAATCCGGCCATCATAGTGTTCCTCGGCAGCGGACGGTTAGACGGCCGGAGAGTGAGCAGATTCCGGAAGTGATTTATTCCATGCCGAAGCCATTTTCAAGGGGTCGTTTTTTTCTCAAGCTTTTAACAGTGGCGGCCGTTGTCTTGGCGGTTATGTCCTGCCTGTCTTTATTCTTCCGCGTGGATGAAATTCTCGTGTCAGGCGCGGAGAAATACAGTCCCTATTCCATTAAGGTTGCCTCGGGGATTGAAGAAGGGGATTCCCTGCTTCAGCTCAGTGAACCTCGCACAGCGGGCAAGATTATTGATTCGCTGCCGTATATTAAAAGTGTGAAAATCAGTCGAACTCTTCCGGGAACTGTGAACATTCAAGTTCAGGAGCTGGAGGTTACTTATGCGATTCAGGCAATTGACGAAACCTGGTGGCTGATTGCATCAGACGGCAGAGTGATAGAACAGATCGATGCCGCACAAGCTTCGTCCTATACGAAGATTGTCGGACTTGTGACAGAAGCAACCCGGATAAACCAGCCGATTCAGGTGATTCAGATGACGGAACCGGAAGCACAGACCAACACGGAATCTACCGATCCGGAGCAGTCATCCGAACCAACAACGGAAGAGGACGAGACAGGGAACAGCACACAGCCAACCGCGGAATCCGAACAGGATCCTTCGGTTCAGACTGAAACGCAGGCGCCTGATGAAGAAAGCCTGAATACGCTGCTTTCAATCTTGGGGGAACTGGAGCGCAATGAAGTGATTGGACAGATGTCAGTGATTGATCTCAGCTCGTTGACGGATATCAGCATGGAATACGGTACACGCTTCCATGTGATTTTAGGAACCACAGAGGACCTTGGATACAAAATTGCAGCAATGAAATCCGCAGTGGAGCAGCTTCAGGAGTATGAAATCGGGGAGCTTGACGTATCCTTTAAGTTGAGTAATAAAGTTGTTTTTAACCCGACGAAAGCGTAAAATCTTATGTTCACAAAAACTTTTGAATATTCAAATAATTTCTATTGACCAAATAAGGATTTCAGGATAGAATATAAAGGTATTAATGTAAGCTATGATCCCATCGTGGATGTACCGTATACATAGGAGGAATTTAGAATATGGCTGAAGCATTTCAGGATCGTGTTGTAAAAATCAAAGTAATCGGCGTTGGCGGCGCCGGTAACAATGTTATTAATCGAATGATCGAAGGTAATGTTGACGGCGTTGACTTTGTTGTTGTCAATACCGATAAGCAGGACCTTAATAAGTCTAATTGCAGCAATAAGCTCCAGATCGGCGAGAAGCTCACCGGCGGTATGGGCGCAGGTTCCAAGCCGGAAATCGGCCGTAAGTCTGCGGAGGAGTCCAGAGCAGCAATTGCTAAGATTCTCGAAGATACCGACATGGTATTCATTACCGCAGGTATGGGCGGCGGTACCGGCACCGGTGCGGCTCCGATTGTGGCAGATCTGGCACATGAGGCAGGGATTCTGACTGTCGGTGTTGTGACCAAGCCCTTCAAGTTCGAGGGTGCAAACCGTATGCGTCAGGCTGAGGCCGGCATTGCAGAGCTCAGCGCAAGAGTGGATTCTCTGATTATCATCCCCAATGATCGTCTGAAGTACGTTACCGATCAGAAGATTACCTTTGCAAACGCTTTCGGCATTGCGGATGACGTTCTGAAGCAGGCTGTGACTTCCATCTCCGGTCTGGTAGGCTACTCTGAGCGTGTTATCATCAACCTTGACTTTGCAGACGTGTCTGCTGTCATGAAGGATGCAGGCCGTGCCCATATGGGTGTGGGTGTTTCTTCTGGTCGTGAGAAGGCAGAGCAGGCAGCTCTGGCTGCAGTTTCCAGCCCCTTGCTGGAGACTTCCATCAATGGCGCAACTGGCGTTCTGGTCAATGTGACCGGCTCCAATGAGCTGACGCTGGATGATGTTGAGACTGCTGCAAGCATTGTGCAGGAAGCAGCAAACCCTGATGCGAATATCATTTTCGGTGCAACCTCTTCCCCTGAATATGAGGATCGGATGCAGGTTACCGTTATCGCAACCGGCTTCGAGAAGGCTGATGAGACTGCCGAACCCAAGAGAGACGAGTCCGCTGCCGCAGTTTCCGGCGTTGCTTCCGCAGCAGCCAGCGCACCCCAGACTGGCAATGTCAGCGATATTGATGAGATCTTCAAGATCTTCAACCGCAGCTGATTGAAATGTTGATTTGCACCCCGGGAATCTCTCCCGGGGTGCTTTCCTATAAAAGAGGAGGATTTTTGTATGAATGCGTATGGGGCACTGGCCTCTTCCTACGATCGGCTGACAAACGATGTTGATTATGAGGCTGTGGTAGCGTTTACCCATAAAATTCTGGAGCGGGAGGGAGTCAAGGTCAAAAGTGCGGCGGATCTTGCTTGCGGAACCGGCTCTGCCACCAGAATTCTGGCTAAGATGGGCTATGACATGGTTGCAGTGGACCTGTCAGAGGATATGCTGACAGAAGCTATGGCAAAGT
>JARIAT010000029.1 GCA_029257715.1 Faecousia sp.
AATGTCATTTTTTCCGGCAAGCTTGAAGGTCAGCTCGTCATTCTGGCGGTTGTTCCTTCCCACATAGATGCCGAATCCGTCCGTCGATTCAAAACGGATGGGCTGGAGCTTGTGCTGTTTCATGCGCTTTTTTCCGGTATCCCTGCGCAGATAGCCGCCGGACTGAAGCTCCTGACGGATTTCCTCCAGCTCCTGCTCGGTCTGGGCGCGGTTCAGCTCCTCCAGAACACTCTGAAGATACCCAAGCTCCTGCGCTCCCAGCTCCAGCTGATGGGTCAGCTCCTTCTGGGCATTTTTCATGCGGGTGTAATCCTTATAAAATTTTGCGGCATTTTCCTGCGGTGAGAGATTTTCCGCCAGAGGAATGTCGATCACCGTCATATTCTCGTCGTAAAAATCCTCCGCCTGAAGAATCCGCTGACCCCTTTTGATGGCATGAAGATTGGCTGTGACAATATCTCCCAGCTGGCGCAGCCGCTCCCGATCCAGTGTGGCGGAAAGCTCCTTCTCCTGAATGGCGGTCTTTCTCTTGAGCCGCTGAATCAGATTGGTCACGGTTTTGCGGACAGCCTGACTCTTCTGGCGCATGGCATCGCTGCGGTCGCGGACGGTGTAGAACGCATCCAGAAGCGCCGTAAAGCTCTCCGCCTCCCGACAGCCCCCATATTCCCGAATGGGGCAGAAGGCAAACTGCTTTGGAGCTCCCTCTTCATCCGCATAATAATAAGGAGCAGGATGGCTCAGATGCTCCCCAAAGAACAGCTCCAGCTTCTGTGCCACATCATCCGGATTCCTATTTTCCAGACGGGCATCCACGTCACCGGCGGCATACAGCGCTGCTTCCCGACAGATCAGCGGGGAAAGTCCGCCCAGATTGTCCATCAGACGGTCGCTGAGACGATCCGCTCCGGGTGCTGCCAGCAGCGTTTCAAAATCCTGCCGGAGCATATCCTTGGGATTGCGCTTTTCGATGGGGTCCGGTTCCTGATAGTAGAGTCCGGGCAGCGCCTGACGCTTTCCCTCATCCAGACCGATCCGGCGCAGGCAGTCGAGAATCCGTCCGTCGGGCCCCAGCAGATAAAGATTGCAGGTGCGTCCCATCAGCTCGCAGACCAGCTTCTTCCGGACGGGGTAGCCCATCTCGTCGGTGCAGTCAAAGGAAAAAACCGCGCAGCGCTCCATGGGCGGCTGGGAAATTTCTGCCAGACGGGCACCGCCGAGGTGCTTGCGCAGCAGCATACAGAACATGGGCGGCTGATCGGGATTTTCGGGGTTCGCCGTTGTCAGCTGAAGACGGGGTGCGGCAGGATTTGCCGCCAGCAGCAGCTTCTGCCGTCCTTTTTCCGTCCGCAGCAGCAAAATAATGGTGTCCCGACTGGGCTGATGGATCTTTTCGACCCTTGCTCCTGTGGCAGCGCCGCGGATCTCATCAAGCACCGCACTGAGAAAAAAAGCATCAAACGCCATAAAGCTCCTCCATTACTGTCACAAAAATTTCATTCAGCCGCTGGGTTCTGCCCATCAGATACATCCCGCCGAACATGGCCTCCACGCCGGTAGCCTTGGCATATTCGGCCGGTGTTGCGGACTTGGGAACCTGATGCACATGGCTGTTTTTTCCCCGTCGATAGAGTGCTTTTTCCTCCTCTGTCAGCAGCGGAAGCATCTTTTCGGCAAACCTGGCCTGAGCACCGGCTTTTACCAGCTTGATCGTCTCACCGTGGAGTCTGCCTACGGTCTGTCCGCCGTGGCCGCAGAGCCAGCTGCGCACCAGAAGCTCAAACACTCCATCTCCGATATGGGCCAGACCCAAATTGGAAATGGCATCCACCTGTCGTTTGTCCATATTCATCTGGAAGTAGTTTTCCATAATTATCTCAACCTTTCTACAAGGAATTGGGCGCAAAGCCCCGTCAGTGCGCCGGAAATCATTCCGGCGAGAATCATAATGGGAAGATATGCCGCAAGCCCCGGTGTCTGAGTCACCGCCACCGCCACCGCCATCTGACCGATGCTGTGGGCAGCCGCCCCGAGGACTCCCGCCACAAAAATCTGTTCCTGCCGGAGCAGTCTTCTCAGGGCAATCACCGTCAAGATCGCGCAGCCGCCTCCGGCTGCGGAGTATAAAATGGTGCTCATCTGTCCGGAAAATACCGCCCCCAGAAAAACCCGGCAGAATAAAATCATACAGGCATTTTTCGGCCCCAGTGCAAACACGGCATAAACCGTCACAATATTGCTCAGACCCAGCTTGATGCCCGGAACGGGGGTGAGTGCCGGCAGCTGCAATTCTACCATAAAAATAGTCAGCGCAATGGCTGTCAGCAGCGCCATGCGGGTCAGAGCTTTTGTTTTCATCCCAATTAGGCCATTCCTTCCCATAATATATCATGGAAAGTATAGCATATTTTCCGGTGGTTTTCAATTCTGCCCCAATGAAGATGTTACGAAAACTTCATAAATCTTAAAATCTGTAGGGCTTTTCCTGTGATATAATCATGGAGTAAGATGGAATGGTATGCCCAAAGAAATCTGATTCCATCGCATCATCCCGGCAGGAAGCGGCTTCGCTTCTGCGTTCCGTCAGGTCCTGCCCGATGCAATCAGTCGCAGGCTGTGCCTGCAAGGAGTGTGTGTTATGAAAAAAATACTTTTGTTTGTTCTTTCGCTTATCACCGTGTTTTCCCTCGCTGCATGCAGCGAACTCTCTCAATCCGCCGATCATTCGGACGCCATTTCCTTCCGCCGGACGGATTTCTCCCGAGCCGACCGCATTGTGATCCGAAACCTTCACAACGGCAGAGAAACCGAGCTTCAAAATTCCGAGGATATTCAGGAAATTGCCAAAACCCTGCGCTCCATCCGCGGTGACGGCAAGGAAAGTCAGCAGGGCACCTACGGCGGAATCTATGAGCTGAAGGTCTACTGCGGCAATGACATGTTCTTCGACATTGCCTTCGGAGACGATGCCTCCTTTGCCTACGGCGATTACGGCGACGGCTACCCCTGCCGCTATCGTTTGGTGGGAAAAACCACACAGGAGCTGACGGATTTCTTCGCCGTCTACGATTCCTCCATTTCCGGCAATTCCAAACTGCCTGCCTAAGCAGCAGTCAGTCCTGCCCTAATCATTGCAATCTGCTTTACAGTTGGGGCATTTTGCTGTAAAATATCCATCAAAGGAGTGATTGTCCATGAAGAATCCCGCAAATTCCCCCTATGATGATAATAATCTGGAGGATCTGCTGCGTCAGGTCGATGATCTCGTCAGCGATTCCCAATCCCCCTCCGGGGCCGGAACCTACGATCCTTCTGCCGGCCGATACAGCGGCGGGCAATATGAGGATTCGCCCCGGTACGATGACCGGTACGGCGATGAATATGACAGCGAATATGACGATGAATATTTCTCCGACGATGCGTTCGACACCGATTCCCCACAGGAAGACGGCTCTGTCCTCTATCAGAATTATTCCAACCAGTACGGTTCCAATCTGCGCAACTTTTCCAACGGCTATGGCTCCGGTCAGCCCGCACCTCAGCCGGAACCGGAACCAACCCCCGTCATTCCCGCCTACAATGCCGATTTTCTTCGAGCCAGCCGCAATCAGGCGGACTATGTCCGAGGATACGATGACGACGAGCCGGTTTCCGGCAAAAGATCCCACCATATCAGCCGCGGTGATGACGGCTATGCGCCCCCGAGAGCCGGAAGAAAGCAGAAACGACGCAGAGAAAAGCGGCGGGGCGGCTGTGGATGCGGCTGCACCACCATGCTTTTGATGCTGCTTGTGCTGGCGGCAGGAGTGTTTGCCCTCGTCCATTTCTTCTTTGCGCCCCCCATCTCCGAGCAGTCCATCGGCGAGCGAAAGCCCGACTGTGCCACGGTGCTGATCTGCGGCACCGACTGGGAAGGTGCCCGAACCGACACCATGATGCTGGTCTATCTCAACGGCAGAGAGCGGGAAATCGGTCTTCTGAGCCTCCCGCGCGATACATATACCCTGACCGCCGCCGGCAATGCCGCCAAACTGAATTCCGCCTACGGCCGCAACGGTTCTGATGAAAAAGGCATGGAAGGCCTGCTGGACTACGTGCAGGAAATCATCGGCTACCGTCCCGACGGCTATGTTCTTGTCAGCATGGAGCTTGTCACCCAGATTGTGGATCTGATGGGCGGACTCAAAGTGGAGGTTCCCATGAGTTTTGATCTGGAGGGCGAGCATCTGGAGGAAGGACTTCAGCAGCTCAACGGCAACCAGGTGCTTCAGCTGCTTCGTTTCCGTGAGGGCTATGCCATGCAGGATCTTGGCCGTGTAGAGGTGCAGCGCAGTGTCATTCAGGCCGCCATGGAGCAGTGGGCTTCTCCCAGCCACCTCAAGGATGTCTTCAGCGCCCTGAATCTTGTAAATAACCACTCGATCACCTCCCTCAATACCCGAAACTGTCTCTGGATCGGCAAGGTGCTGCTCACCAGTATGGGAAATATCACAAACGATACCCTTCCCGGATATGCCACCTATATTGACGGTGTGAGCTACTACGTCCTCAAACGAAATGACGTGGCGGCGCTGATTAACGAATCCTATAACCCCTACCGGGTCACCATTTCCCCGGAAAATCTCAAAATTGCCGGGTAATCGCCATGGAAAAACAGCACACCCCCGTGGGGCGGTTTGCCCCCACCCCATCGGGCAGAATGCATCTGGGCAACGTATTTGCGGCACTTCTCAGCTACCTTTCCGTCAAAAGCCGGGGTGGCAGCTGGATTCTCCGCATGGAGGATCTCGACACCCTTCGCACCAAGGAGGAATACGCCGCACTCCTGCGTGAGGATCTAAGATGGCTCGGCCTTCGCTGGGACGAGGAAACCGAGGCTCAGAGCCGGCGCAGTGCCGTCTATGACCGCTATTTTGAGCTTCTCCGTGAAAAAGATCTCATCTATCCCTGCTACTGCACCCGCAGTCAGCTGCACAATGTCAATGCGCCCCATCTCAGCGACGGCACCTATGTCTATCCCGGCACCTGCCGCAGCCTGACTATGGAGCAGCGGCTTGCTCAGTCGAGAAAACCCTCGTGGCGGGTGATGGTTCCCGATCGGGAATTTTCCTTCCCCGATCTTGTGCAGGGGCCTTATCGGGAGAATCTTGCCGCCGACTGCGGAGATTTTGTGGTTCGGCGGGCAGATGGTGTCTATGTCTATCAGCTGGCAGTCACCGTGGATGACGGCGAAGCCGGTGTCACGGAGGTCTGCCGGGGATGGGATCTTTTAAGCTCCGCCCCCCGTCAGATGTACTTGCAGGAGCTGTTCGGCTTTTCCCATCCCGCCTATGCCCATATCCCCATGCTGATGGCACCGGAGGGGCGGCGGCTGAGCAAACGGGATCAGGATCTCGATATGGGTGCGCTGCGTCAGCGTCTGCGTCCCGAGCAGATTCTGGGAGTTCTGGCGCAGGCCGCCGGAATCATGCCCTCTGCCGATCCCATCAGCGCCGATGAGCTGGCGGCCCATTTCCGCTGGGATCAGGTGCAGGGCAGAGAAATCGTCGTAAACGCGCTGGCTGAACTCTATTAGGCCGGAAGCGATTGTTTAACACTAAGAAAAGAAGGCATCATTATGGAATCCATTTACCGTCGTAATTTTACGCTCTCTACCAATGACTGTGACCGATTCGGCCGGATGAAGCCCTCCACCGTACTGGGCGTCATGCAGGACGCCGCCAGTGCGCACTGCCAGCAGCTGCATCTGACACGGGAAGAGCTTGCCTCCATGGGGCTGTTCTGGGCCATCTCCCGGCAGCACGTGGCAGTTACCCGCCTGCCCCGCTTGGGGGATACCGTTACCGTGGAAACCTGGCCCGGGAAGACCAGCCGTGTGGCATTTCCTCGGTCTTGCATCTGCTATGATTCCATGGGCCGGGAGCTGTTTCGCTCCATGTCTCTGTGGGTGCTGATGGACGCCAAAACCCACGCACTGGTGGTTCCCGGAAAGAGCGGCATTGAGCTGCCCGGACACACCCGTGACGGCGAGCTGCCCATGCCCGGCTCCCTTGCTCCCATGCACCTTCAGGCCCAATGCCAGCGCCCTGTGGTTTTCTCGGAGCTGGACGGAAACGGTCATATGAACAATACCCGCTGCGCCGACTGGATGATGGATCTGCTGCCCAGCTCCTTCCATCAGGATCACCCTGTACGTGATCTCACCGTGTCGTATCTGACCGAAGCCCGGGAGGGAGACACCCTGGATCTGAGCTATCAGCTCAGCCCCGAGGGGGTTTTTCATCTGGATGCCGCCAACCCCAGCGGCGGTCACCGGGTTTTCTCTTTGGAGGCCAGATTCCTCTAAACGCTTTTCCACACCCTCTTGGGGGAAAAAACCATTTTTTCACAGAAAAAACACAACATCATGGGGTTCGACCCATTTTTGCCTGTGGAGAAAGCTGTGGAGAATGTGGAGAACTCTCCTCCAAAGCCTGTGGACAACCTTGTGTACAACTGTGGACAACCACCATTTATGCACAGTTATCCCTGAAAAAACGCCTGCGGCGAGATCTGCCGCAGGCGTTTTTCGTTGCTTTTTCAGGTTATGCGTCAGGCTGTCCCACCAAATCCACAGGCGAGCCTGTGGGGACTACCGCAATATAGCTCTTACCCACGCCGAAGGAAATGGGTTTGCCATCCGCTGTGTAATACGCAAAATCGGACTTCTCATCCGCCCGTTTCCACACAATGCTTGTAATCTTTCCGTCACGGGCATAGTATCCCTCGCCCTCGCCAGTGGTCTGCACTTTCAGATGCCCCTCGCTGTCCATCACGCTGGTATCCGCAAACAGCACCAGCACATTACGGAAGGGAACCGCCTCATCCGTGTTTCCGTCAATCAGGTCAAAGCCCTGCTGGAATGCGGTGTAAACGCCTTGATCCTCATGGTAGGTGAGCTTGGTTGTCTTGCCGCCGTCCCGAAAATGAACAGTAATCTCGGTGTTCTCCTCGCCGCCAAAGGGTGCATCATCGTCAAATTTCAGGCCGTAGTCCCGATTTTCTTCGTCTGTCAGGCGCATATCTCCGTCTGCGGCGCCTTTGAGCAGATCCTCACCGGTGATAAACAGAGAATGTTCATAGCCCCGATTCTCCCGACGCCATGCGTCCCGGTAAAAATAATTGGAGCCGACGCCGCCGATGCCGTTGATCCGGTCATATCCCAGATCCCGCACCATGCCGTCTGCCTCGCTGCTGCCGCCGGCGCTGACACAAAGTGCGTCATAGCCCCGCATAATATTGAAATAGTATGCCCGAAGACTGCGGACAGGGCCGATGGGGCCGGCGTTGGCAATATCCGAGAAATAGGCGGACAGCCGGGTGATATTTCCCTCCGCCAGAATCTCATAGATGATATCCGCCTGTCCAATGCCGCACTGGGGCAGGGCATGGCTGTGGTTATTGAGCATCACCGCAATGGGACGCTGATTTTTAACCTCCTCCAGTGCCTCGCCGGTCAGAGGATTCGTGTCCACAGGAGCCGGCTCCGTTGCCTCGGTGGGCGGCTCAGTGGAAGGCTCCGTCGGAGCTTCGGTAACGGGAACCGTCGTGGGAGGTGCAGTGGTTTCTTCCGGCTTGCTGCCGCAGCCGTACAACAGCATGCTCAAAGCAAGTCCGCATACGATCAGTTTTTTCATAAGTACAAATTCCTTTCGGGAAAAATAAGCCGGGATCTCCGGCGCCTTAACTATACCACACCTTCTCTGAATTGAAAAGGGGTTGCTGTCTGCGCCGCTGTTCTATGCGTCTGAATCACACAGAGTGTCTGATTTCTCTGATTTTTCCCGGATTTTTCTGACAAAAATCCTCCGAAAATTTCCGTTCCTTTCCTGGGCAGCTTCGTATTTTTTCGTATTAGCCGAATTTCACATCTTTTCTGGATAAAAGCTATAAAAACGCATATACTTCCATAGAAAATTTATGAAACAGCGGTAAAATTTCCATAATTTTCAATTCACTCTTGCACCATCCTTATAAATCGACTATAATGAGACTATGCGTAAATGATAAAAAAATATTGTGAGGGTTTCATTTGCGCAATTGCTATTGGAGGTAATTTATTATGGCAAATCTTCCCCTGAATATTGACTACACCGGTAAGGTCGTCGTTATCACCGGCGCAGGCGGTCTGATCTGCGGCGCTATGGCAAAGGCTTTCGCCGAGTGCGGCGCAAAGGTTGCGGCTCTGGATCTCAACGAAGAGGCTGTCAAGAAGCTGGCCGACGAAATCAAGGCCGAAGGCTTTATCTGCGAGGGTTACAAGGCAAACGTTCTGGAACCGGAGGCTCTGAACGCTGTCCATGAGCAGGTTCTGCGTGATCTGGGTCCCTGTGACATCCTGATTAACGGTGCCGGCGGAAACAACCCCCGTGCTACCACCGAAAACGAGTTCCATCACGAGGCATGGGAGGGCTGCAAGACCTTCTTCGATCTGGACCCCAACGGCATCGACTTCCTGTTTAAGCTGAACTTCCAGGGTACTCTGCTGCCCACTCAGGCATTCGCTGCTGACATGGTCGAGCGCAAGTCCGGCTGCATTCTGAACATCTCTTCCATGAATGCCTACACCCCCCTGACCAAGATCCCTGCTTACTCCGCAGCAAAGGCCGCCATCTCCAACTTTACCCAGTGGCTGGCTACCCACTTTGCAGGCACCGGCATCCGCTGCAACGCACTGGCTCCCGGATTCCTGGTTTCCGCTCAGAACAAGCAGCTGCTGTTCAAGGAGGACGGCACTCCCACCGCTCGTTCCGAGAAGATCCTGCGCAACACTCCCATGAACCGTTTTGTTGACGCAGACGAGCTGCTGGGCGCAACTCTGTTCCTGTGCGACGAGAAGGCCGCTTCCGCCATCACCGGCGTGATTCTGCCCATCGATGCCGGCTTCTCCGCATACTCCGGCGTGTAAATTTCCCCGCAAGCTTCCCCCGTCTTCGGACGGGGGTTTTTTATTGATCGCAAGCAAAACCGCTCCGCCTTTCGCCTTTCAAATGCTTTTGCGGAACCCTCTGCCCCCTTTTCATTCGCCGCCGGAACACGGCTGCTGCGAAAAACGATTTTAAAATTCCGCACACTATGATACCCTATTAAGAAAGCAGCGTATTCGACAGATCAAAATGGATATCATCAGATGAGGGCATCTCTTCGAGAAACCGCACCTTCTTCTATTATTTTTACGTTTCCAGCATACGGAAGATATATTTAGAGAAAATTTGAAACTGATTGTAACGAATCCGGCTTCTAACGGATATATAGGGTGAAAGGAGGACCGCAATGACAGATATCGAACAAATTTATCAGGAACATGCCCAGACTGTTTACAAATTTCTTCTGTCCCAAAGCCGAGATGCGACCCTTGCCGAGGAGCTAACTCAGGAAACCTTTTACCAAGCCGTCAAATCAATCGATCGTTTTGATGGTTCCTGCAAAATTTCCGTATGGCTGTGCCAAATCGCAAAGCACCTATGGTATCAGTATTTAGAAAAACGAAAGCGAGAAATACCCACGAAACACCTGCACGAGCACGAAAGCGCTGTCTCTGCTGAAGAGTCCGTTTTAAGGCAGAAGAACTATCTTGATCGATTAAAACAAATCCATAGTCTCCAACCCCTTGCCCGGGAAGTTGTGTATCTGCGAGTTTTGGGAGATCTCAGTTTCCGTGAGATTGGAGATGTTCTCGGAAAAACAGAAACCTGGGCACGGGTAACTTTTTATCGAAGCAAAGAAAAACTAAAAGGAGGAATGGAGCATGAAATTTGAACTTCCTTGTGCCGTTGTACGAGATCTGCTTCCATCTTATGTAGAAAATCTGACAGAGGCGGAAACAACCGCATTGCTCAGGTGCCATCTCGATCAATGCCGGGATTGCCGGAGTCATTATGAAGCCATGGTGGAAGGGACGAAAATTCCGCAAGCAGATTCAAAAGAGGTGGATTATCTCAAAACAGTACGAAAAAAACATAGAAAGCGGATCATTAAGGCTGTGATAGCGGCGGTCATATTGGTTTTGAGTGCGGTTTTTGCGCAGCTATTCCTCATCGGGACGCCTGCGGGTGCCGACAGCGTTGCAGCACAGGTTACCCCCGGTGCTACGGTTGACGCCATCTCTCTTTCCTTTTTGAACGCAGACTCGGTAAGAGTCCTGACCGATCTCCAAATACAGACGATCGATGATGTGATTGAGATTACCGCACGAAACGTGCTGGTATCCCCCATTCATCCCTCCGAAGAAGTGTCTGTCTCACTCAATCTCTCCGGAATCCGGGAAGTTCGTGCCTTTGGAGAAACGATTTGGAAAGACGGGATTGTGATTGAAGGACACACCCTTCGTTTGATGCGGAATCAGACAGAATTTACTGGAAATGCGTCTGAGGTCAACAAATTGATTCGCAATATGGACTTGGATGTCCCCCATACGCTGGAACTTCAGACCAAGCAGGAGCCTTATGGGATCGTACTTCATTTTACCAATCCCATTGCGGAAAACCGCCGCTTTCTGATCGAGGGCAGTGCCTGCTTGCTGCTGTCGCTGGTCGATAATCTTGGCGAAGTATCCTGGGATGATCCCAGCGGCTATTGTGATTCCCTGACACTGAAAGATGCCGAAAATATGCTTTCTTTGATGACCGATTCCTATAACCAAAGCAATCACACGCAGTTTGCTCCGCTTGAAAGCATAAAGGATTATGGTGCTGATGCTTACCACTTGCAGATTCTGAGAAATATACTCGGCGTATAATGTGCCGCAAAGAACCAACCATTGCCCCGATTTCTTCTGCTTGCGGAATCGGGATCTAAAAAGGACAGCAGGTGCCGAAAAATCGGCACCTGCTGTTTTCTTGCATAAAAAAGATATGGCACACCCCAAAACAGGACTGTACCATATCTCTCAAAACTTCCTTATGAGGCGGCCCGTTGAAATCGGAGCGGCTGCCCCATTTTTCACGTTGGCTTTTCTCAGCGGCGTCGGGCAAAGGACTCCGAGTGTTCCTGCGCCAGCTGCAAATCCTCAATAATCCGATTGGAAACCAGAAATCCCTCCGGTGTCAGCTGCCATCGGTCATTTACAAACCGCACAAGACCATATCGCTGATTCTGCTCCAAAACCTGCTGCAGCGGCGCAAAATCCAGCAGATACTTTTTCTCATACTCCGCCTTGCTGATTCCGTAGGTCGTCCGCAGCCGCAGCATCAGATACTCTCCGGCCCGCTCCCGGAAGGGAATTTCCTCCACCTCCTCCAGAATCTGGCCGCCCTCCTGAATCCCTCGGATGTAGCCGTTGAGATGAGAAATTACCTTAAACCGCTTTCCGGCAAAATCCGATGCGGCACTGGGACCAAACCCCAGATATTCGCCGCCGGTCCAATACTTGAGATTATGCTTGCTCCGCTTGCCGGTCTTGGAGAAATTGGAAATCTCATACTGATGGTATCCATAGCGCTGGAGAATATCCACCGCTGACAAATACATATCCGCCTGCGCATCATCACTCGCCAGAGCGATTCGATCCTTCAGGTCATACATGGATGTTCCCGGATAGAGCGTCAGCCCGTAGCAGCTGATGTGCTCCGGCCGCAGCTTCAGCACATTTTCCAGGGTATCCTGCCACATGACCAGCGACTGCCCCGGAAGGCCGTACATAAGATCCACCGACACATTGCGGAATCCCGCATTGCGGATTCGCTGAAAGGCATCCACCGCCTGCGCAAAGGTGTGCACCCGGCCGATGCGCTGGAGAATCTCATCATCGTCGCACTGGATGCCGAGGCTCACCCGATTGAATCCCTCCGCCCGCAGCCGCTTGAGCATTGTGTCGGACACAGACTCGGGATTCGCCTCAAAGGTGATCTCTGCTTCGCCCGCCACGTCGAAGGAGCGGCGGATTTCCGTCAGAATGGTCGCCAGACCGTCGGCACCGAAATAGCTGGGGGTGCCGCCGCCGAAATAGATCGTGTCCACCCGGTATCCGGGAGCCAGAGGGCCTGCCTCCCGAATGTGGGCGCAGACCGCTCTGAGATAGCCGTCCTTCGCCCGCTCATCCTGATTGCACCGGGAATAAAAGTCACAATACAGGCACTTGCTCTTGCAGAACGGTACGTGAACATAGATTCCAAGGGGTGTTTTCCGATTATTTGTTGTGAATAAAGCCATAGCGATTAGTCCTCATCGAGTTTCAGCACAGCCATAAAGGCCTCGCTGGGGACAGAAACGGTACCGAATGTACGCATCCGCTTCTTGCCCTCCTTCTGCTTTTCCAGCAGCTTTTTCTTTCTTGTGATATCGCCGCCGTAGCACTTTGCCAGAACATCCTTCCGCACTGCCTTGATGGTTTCACGGGCAATGATCTTTCCGCCCACCGCTGCCTGAATGGGAATCTCAAACTGCGCTCTGGGAATATTATCCTTGAGCTTTTCGCAGATTTTTCTGGCCCGGGCATAGGCATTGTCCGAGAAGAGAATGAAGCTCAGCGCGTCCACCACATCTCCGTTGAGCAGAATGTCGAGCTTCACAAGCTTACTCTGGCGGTATCCCAGGAATTCATAGTCGAGGGAGCCGTAGCCTCTTGTACGGGACTTCAGCGCATCAAAGAAATCGTAGATAATTTCGTTCAGGGGCATATCGTAGTGCAGCTCCACACGGCTGGCATCGAGATAGACCATATCCTTAAACTCACCCCGGCGGCCGGTGGCAAGCTCCATGATATTTCCCACATACTCCTGCGGCGCGATCAGGCTGACCTTCACAAAAGGCTCCTCTGCCAGCGCAATATCGGCAGGATCCGGATAGTCCAGCGGATTATCCACCATCAGCACCGTGCCGTCGGTCTTCGTAATGCGGTAGACGACATTGGGCGCGGTTGTGATGAGATCCAGATTGTATTCCCGCTCCAGACGCTCCTGAATGATCTCCATATGCAGCAGTCCCAAAAAGCCGCAGCGGAATCCAAAGCCCAGCGCAATGGAGCTTTCGGGTTCATAGGTCATGGACGCATCGTTGAGCTTCAGCTTTTCCAGCGCATCCCGCAGATCCTGATATTTTGCGCCGTCGGCAGGGTAGACACCGGAGTAAACCATGGGCTGCACCTGACGGTATCCGGGCAGCGGCTCCGAAGCAGGATTGGAAGCGGCGGTAATGGTGTCGCCCACCTGCGTATCGGCTACGGTCTTGATCGAGGCGGTCACATAGCCGACCTCGCCTGCTCCCAGAGCCTCTCTGGGCATCAGTCCCTTGGGGCTCATGGTGCCGACCTCTACAATTTTGTACTGCGCTCCGGTTGCCATCATCTTAATGTCCATTCCGGGACGAAGAGTTCCCTGCTTGACACGGGTATAGACAATGACACCCCGATAGCTGTCATATTGGCTGTCAAAGATCAACGCCTGCACCGGAGCCTCCCGATCACCGGCGGGTGCCGGAACATCCTTTACAATCATCTCCAGAACAGAATGAATGTTAATGCCGTTTTTGGCGGAAATTTCCGGGGAATCCTCGGCAGGAATTCCGATGATATCCTCCACCTCGGCCTTGACCTCGGCAGGTCTTGCAGAGGGAAGGTCAATCTTGTTAATCACAGGCAGCACTTCAAGTCCTGCGTCAATGGCAAGATAGGTATTGGCCAGCGTCTGGGCCTCAACGCCCTGACTTGCATCCACAACCAGCACCGCGCCTTCACAGGCGGCCAGGGAACGGCTGACCTCATAGTTAAAGTCCACGTGTCCCGGCGTATCAATCAGATTGAGGGCATAGGTTTCGCCGTCATCGGCAGTATAGCTGAGCTGGACGGCGGTTGCCTTGATGGTAATGCCCCGCTCCCGCTCCAGATCCATCGAGTCGAGGATCTGACTTTCCATTTCCCGCTGGCTGATGGCATTGCACTCCTCAAGCAGCCGGTCTGCCAGAGTGGATTTGCCATGGTCGATGTGAGCAATGATAGAAAAATTACGGATTTTAGACAGTTCTGTCATAATACACCTCGCGAAAATCGGATATTTTCTTAATTTACAGTATATCGAAGTTTTTCCAAAAAGTAAACTGTATGTTTTGTTTTTCTCGGGGTATCCTGATTTTGTGAGAAAAAACGCAAAAAGTCAAAATATTTTGCGAAATTCACCGGATGAGGACTTGTCAAAATACCAAAATAGGGTTATAGTCTTCCCGAACAACGAGAATATACCGAGAAAATGAGGAGATATTATGGCAAACGATAAGAAGAAAACTCCCAAGAATAACGATGAGCTCTACACAGGTCTTCAGAGCCTGATTGCCAAGGGTCGCAAAGATGGAATGATCCGCGCCACTGAGCTGAACGCTTATCTGGAAAAATTGGATCTGACCCCCGAGAAGATCGAGGACATCTATGATAAATTTGAATCCCTGAACATTCAGATTATCTCTGCCGACCTGGATCTCGACATCGACGATAACCTCGACCGCATCGCAGACGTGGATGACAGCGACATCGACCTCAGCGGCATGGACGAGGAAGAGCTGATCGACCCCGTAGATCTTGCGGCTGAATATAATCTGGACGACCCCGTTCGGATGTACCTGAAGGAAATCGGTCAGGTCAAGCTGCTGTCCGCCGAGGAAGAAGTGGAGCTTGCAAAGCGTGTGTCTGAAGGGGATCAGTATGCCAAAAACAAGCTGACCGAGGCCAACCTGCGTCTTGTCGTTTCCATTGCCAAGAAATATTCCGGCCGTGGTCTGCATATTCTGGATCTGATTCAGGAGGGCAACACGGGTCTGATCCGTGCTGTCGATAAGTTCGACTGGACTAAGGGCAACAAATTCTCTACATATGCCACCTGGTGGATCCGTCAGGCCATCACCCGCGCCATTGCGGATCAGGCCAGAACCATCCGCGTCCCCGTGCATATGGTGGAGGTTATCAACAAGGCGACCCGCTGCAACCGCAAGCTCGTGCAGGAGCTGGGCCGTGAGCCGACTGTGGAGGAAATCGCTAAAGAGCTGAATATGCCCGTTGAGAAGATCATCGAGGCAAACCGCACCGCAGCCGACACCCTGAGCCTTGACACTCCCGTGGGTGATGAAGAGGATACCTCCATCGGTTCCTTCGTCGAAGACGAGCATACCCCCGGCCCCGCCGACGCAACCTCCAACGCTCTGCTGGCAGAGGCTCTCAAGGAAATCCTTGATACCCTGACTGAGCGGGAAGCCGACGTGCTGAGAATGCGTTTCGGAATGTACGACGGCCGCACCCATACGCTGGAAGAGGTGGGGCAGATCTTCGGCGTTACCCGTGAGCGAATCCGCCAGATTGAAAATAAGGCCATCCGCAAGCTGCGTCATCCCAGCCGCGCAAAGAAAATCAAGGACTTCTACTGCTGATCCGGCGTCTGCGGCTTCTCAAATATCAAGAGAAAAACTCCCTCTGCCTGGGGCAGAGGGAGTTTTTTGAGATTTCCGAACCATATTGTCCGTTTATTTGGAATTTTGAAATTCGTCAATGATCTGCTTGATTCTCGGCGCACAGCACTTTTTGGTCGGACTCAGCTCTTTACAGTTGCCGTTTACACAGGCCCCTGTCATTTTGCGAATATCGTCCAGTGTCTTCGCCCCATTTTTCAGCGCTTCCAGAATCTGACCTTTTGTCACATGGTTGCAGTAGCAGACCATTTCATTTTCCTGCATGTTTTTCCCCTCCTGATATGCTTTGCATCAAATTCTCTTTGATTGTATCACGCAGAATTCTCCTTGTCAAAGCGCCGGCTTGGGAATCAGGCTGTTCCCTCCGAAGGATTTGATTTCACCCTCCGCCGGGGAAGCTTCATCTCCTGAATCACGCCCACTAGCTGTCCGGAAATCGCCACTGTCAGCAGCGAATAAAAAATCTTTTGCACCGGAATATAGCTCAGGGACATGGCAAGCACCACAAGATCGGAAATCAAATATGCCCACTGAATCTTGATTCCCGTCAGCTTCACAACACTCATCGCCAGCGCATCATCTCCGGCCGGTGCGCCGCCGATGCGGACGCAGATTCCGGCACTGATTCCCACAAACAGCGCTCCCACAATGGCCGCTGTCAGCGGCATCTGGGCAATCTGGGGAAACAACGGGTCAAACTGCTCGAAAATCCGATACAGTCCGGAAAATCCAATGGCGGAAAGGAAAGAATACACCAAAAACGTCCTTCCAAACAGCTTCCATCCCATGGCATAGCACAGGGCATTGAGCACAAATCCCGATACGGCAGGGGAGATATGGAACCAGTGCTCCAAAAATAACGTCAGTCCCAGAAGTCCACCCTCCGTCACACCGGACTGCGAATGGACATTATAAAGTCCAAACGCCAGCAGTGCACTGCTCAGCACCGCCAGAAAACAATTCCTCATTGTGATGCCCTCAAACAAGGCTCCCAATTTCTTTTTCAGCATTTTCAAAATCCTTTCTGATCACTGTCTTCTCAAACAGTATACACTCTGGTATAATACCAGAGTCAAGAGGAGTTGAGAAAATTGAAAAAAATGTTCCGCATCGGCGAAATTTCCCGGCTTTACCATGTGGGGGTGGATACAATCCGCTACTATGAGCAGATCGGACTGATCTGCCCCAAACGCTCCGAAAGCGGCTATCGGCTGTACAGTCAGAAGGATATCTGGCGGCTCAATGTGATCCGTGACCTGCGGGAGCTGGGATTTCCCACCGAATCCATCAAGGATTATCTGGACTTTCAGAATACCGACACCGCTCTGGAGCTTTTACAGCAGGAGCAGGATACCATCGACGAAAAGCTCCGAACCCTGCATACCCTGCGGGAAAATGTTGAAAAGCGGATGGAAACCATCCGAATCGCCCGGCAGCTGCCTGTCAATCAGCCTGAACTGCGGGAGTATCCCGACCGCAGCTGCTACCGCACTGCCGAAGGATATTCCACCGACGAAGAGATGGATATTCTCATTAAGACGCTGCTCAATCGGGGGGGAGAAACGCCGTATATCATCGGAAACAACCAAATCGGTTCTCTGCTGGCCCCACAGCCGGACGGCAAGCTCAAATATGAGGCGGTATTCGTCATCGACGATCGGGGGGACAATGTCCTGCCCGGCGGAAAATATCTCTGCGTCACCTATCAGGGCGGCTACGAGCAGACCGGACAGTGGGCAAAAAAGCTTCTGGAGCAATCCCAAGCAATGGGCCTTCAGGCTCGCGGCCCGATTCTGGAAATTCTCTGGATTGACATTCATACCTCCCGCCGCATTGAAGAGCATATCACGGAATTACAGCTTCCTGTGGAGCCTCGCTCCGGCAGCGTATTGTCCCCGTGTAACGAAACGGCGGAATGTTTTTCCACAGAGCCGTGACAACATTCGGGAAAAGTCCCCGTCTATGTGCAAAACCCGTCCGAAGAACCAAGATTCCACGGACGGGTTTTTCTATTTTTCGTATTTTCTGCCCACCACGTAAATGGGCACAAACAGTCCTGCCATAAAAAGCCCCATCATCACCGGAAGCTCCGTCCAGCCGCTCTGCGCAGCGGCCGGAAGTTTCCACAGACCGGTCAGAATCGGCCCGAGAACCATTGCCGCACAGGACCAAATGCGAATTGCCTGAAGGATATGGGGCCAATTGGCATTTGTGAAGCGGATTCCTGCCAGATTCATGCGGATCGGTCCATCGGAAAAGAAACTGATGTGGTGATCGTCATAGTAATCCGGAAGTCTTGTCACGGCGCAGAAGCAGAAATAAATGCCAAATACGGCTGCCAGCGCAAACATCGTCAGCGTCATGGAAGAGATTCCCCCGAACCTGTGATGCAGCAATAGTCCGATCACACCGGCTGCCAGCGATGCCCCATACCGCACCGCCCATTTTCTGCGGTCCGGAAAGGTTCGGCAGGGGCGATCCTGTGCATACGTAATAGCGGTTTTTACGATTTCTTCCACATCCTCCGGCGGAATCTCCGTTGGCTCAATCCGCTGAGAAAGCAGCAGCTCTGTAACGCTGACGCCCAGTTCTTCCGCCAACGGCAGCAGCAGCGGCGTATCCGGAATACTGACTCCCGTTTCCCATTTGCTGACCGCTTTGGGGGAAACAAACAGTTTTTCCGACAGCTGTTTCTGGGTCAGTCCTTTTTCTTTTCGCAGCAGCGCAACAAATGCACCGAATCTGGTTTTGTCGATGTCATACATGTGTCTCACCTCCTGTTTACCATAGCATTTGGCGGCCGTTTTCGCAACCGAATCTCAAGCGACCTGCTCTAAAACAGAGGTTTTTCAGGTTTCCGGGCCTTTCTGTGAAAAAATCCCCATCCGGTTGGATGGGGATTTTAGGATTTTTTACAGGGGCGCCTGCTTAATTTTGGCAAATCGTCTTGGGTATCGGGCAGGGGTAGGGGACACCTTGCGCAGCACGATGACCATATGCTCCGTGCCGTCCATCGGAAAGGCTTCTGCCTTCTCCAGCTTCAGCCCCAGCTGCTTAATGGCATTTTTTGCCTCTGCCAGCTCTTCCCGTCCGGCGCTGCCCTTCATGGCCAGCACCGCACCGCCCACCTTGACATAGGGCGCCGTCAGCTCCAACAAAATGTTCAGCCGTGCCACCGCGCGGCTTGTGGCGAAATCATAGCTTTCCCGCCGATCCTGCACGGCCTCTTCCGCCCGGGCCGTGATGCACTGGGCTTCCACCCCAAGCTGAGGCAGAACGCTCTCAAGCCAGTTCATCCGCTTGCCCAGCGAATCCAGCAGGGTAAGCTCCAGCTCCGGACAGGCAATTTTCAAGGGGACTCCGGGAAATCCGGCTCCGCAGCCCACGTCAATCAGGCTTTTCCCCCGAAGATCCGCACATTTCAGCACCGTCAGGCAGTCCGCCAGATGCAGCCGTGCCACCTGATCGGGGGCGGTGATTGCGGTCAGATTCATCACTTTATTCTGCTCCACAACTGCCTCGCCGAATCGGCACAGCCCTTCGGGCGCACCTTCCGGAAGCTCCAGCTTCAGCTCCTCCAGACTTGTCCGGAGGGTTTCCAACATTTGATCCATTGAATTTCTCAGCCCCCGACCTTTGCATTCGCAATTCCGCTCAGATCCACCTGCGACTCGTCATAGGGGTTGAACTTGACCTCTTCCTCTTCCTCCGGAGCGGTATACTCACTGATATACCAGTTGACAAGATAGTCGCACACCGCACTATATGAGCCGGCACTTCCGCCGCTGACTTTCAGATAGGCATCATTGACCTTCTTACTGACCTCGGAAGCCTTCTTCTCCTGATGCTCCGCGTAAAAGCGGTCATAGGCATCAAGATCCCACTGGAATTCATTCGTGCGGCCGTCAGCGACACGCTTTGCCGCCGTGGGGTCTACACCGACCAGTGCTTCATAGCAGTAGCGGTAGGCCATAAAATAGCCGGAATAGCGGTATTCCTGATTTTCTGAGGCCTCACAGGCGAGAAATGCAGAGAAATTCGCAGCATCCTCCTGCGCTACGCACAGACGCTTCGCCATCTCGTGAGCCATCTGGAAGGGCAGACCGAGGGCCGGAATCTGAGGATTGACCGCCGCCTCACCGGTCAGGAAGCAGGTCAGACCCTTGACTCCCATGGAGGTATAAAGATCCGCCCAGCCAAGCTCCTTGACCGGAACATATTCTCCGCCGTAGATGGAAAAATAGTGATCCAACACCAGATGACGGAAGCCGTTTCCCGTCTCGGCCGCCAGCGTTTTAAAATCAGAGAACGCCGCATTGCCCTTGTCATCCCTAGAAATCGACTTAGAAAGCTCGTTGGCCTTATCCCGATAGAATGTAGCCGCTTCCTCCAGCTCCGTCTGGGTATAGTCGGCCATCTCCAGCCGCAGGTCGTTCTCGATGGGGCCTGCATAGTAGTTCAGGCCGTAAATTGCCGTATTGAGGCACACCGCCATACTGCAAACCGCCAAAACCCATCCAAGCCACTGGATCACGCTTCGCTTAAAGATGATGACCAGCACCAGAGCCGCCACCGCCACAACCGCAGCCACAATGACCGCCAGCTGCCAGATGTTGAAGTCCACGCCGGAACTCCACACCGTCAAAAAGCCCTGAACCGATCTTGTCACATAGGGATAGACCATATCCACCAGCAGGCTGTATCTCTGACCCAGCTGTGTCAGCGCCCAGGTAATGGCGGCAAAGATGGCAGCGGTCAGATATCCACGCCAATATTTCAAAGAGAAATCCCCCTTTCAGAGATTCAATTGTTCTCCGTTTGCGAAGAAACCAGTAAAATCGTATAAATTGTCTTATACAGTATAACACACATCCCCATCTTTGTCTCTATAAATTTTTTAAAATTTCTGCTCAGGGCAGCATTTCTCCCGGATCTTCCCTTATATTCTATGGAAAAGGCCGAAAAAAATCCCTCGGCAGAAACTGCCGAGGGATAAGAACATCGATTTTTCTCGGATTAGAGCTGAGGACCAGCCTCAACCAGAGCCTTACCTGCGTCGTTTCCGGTGTACTTAACAAAGTTCTTGATGAAGCGAGCAGCCAGATCCTTTGCCTTCTCGTCCCAGTCGGCACCGTTTTCGTAGGTGTTGCGAGGGAAGAGGATCTTGGTGTCAACGCCGGGAAGCTCCGTAGGAACCGCGAAGTTGAAGTAGGGGACATTCTGGGTTTCCGCCTTCAGAATCGAGCCATCGAGAATGGCGTCGATGATGCCGCGGGTATCCTTGATGGAGATCCGCTTGCCGGTGCCGTTCCAGCCGGTGTTGACCAGGTATGCCTTTGCGCCGGTCTTCTCCATCTTCTTAACCAGCTCTTCTGCATACTTGGTGGGATGCAGCTCCAAAAATGCCTGACCGAAGCAGGCGGAGAAGGTCGGAGTCGGCTCGGTAATGCCGCGCTCGGTGCCGGCCAGCTTGGAGGTGAAGCCGGAGAGGAAATAGTACTGGGCCTGCTCCGGAGTCAGGATGGATACGGGAGGCAGAACGCCGAACGCATCAGCGGAGAGGAAAATTACATTCTCTGCCGCAGGAGCGGAGGAGACAGGACGCACGATCTTCTCAATATGGTTGATGGGGTAGGAAACACGGGTATTTTCCGTGACAGACTTATCCGCAAAGTCGCACTTGCCCTCGGCATCGACTGTCACATTCTCCAAAAGCGCATTGCGGCGGATTGCGTTATAGATATCAGGCTCAGATTCCTTATCGAGGTTAATAACCTTTGCGTAGCAGCCGCCCTCAAAATTAAACACGCCGTTGTCATCCCAGCCGTGCTCGTCGTCACCGATGAGCAGACGCTTGGGGTCGGTGGAAAGGGTGGTCTTGCCGGTGCCGGACAGGCCGAAGAACAGGGCAGTGTGCTCACCGTTCATGTCGGTATTGGCAGAGCAGTGCATGGAGGCCATGCCCTTGAGGGGCAGGAAGTAGTTCATCATGGAGAACATACCCTTCTTCATCTCGCCGCCGTACCAGGTATTGAGAATAACCTGCTCCCGGTCGGTCAGATTAAAGACAACCGCAGTCTCGGAATTGAGGCCCAGCTCCTTATAATTCTCAACCTTGGCCTTGGAGGCATTGTAGACAACGAAGTCCGGCTCAAAATGCTCCAGCTCTTCCGCGCTGGGCTGAATGAACATATTCTTGACAAAATGAGCCTGCCATGCCACTTCCATAATGAAGCGGACAGCCATACGGGTATCCTTGTTTGCACCGCAGAAAGCATCGACCACATAGAGTTTCTTTCCGGACAGCTCCTTGATGGCCAGTGCCTTGCAGGCCTTCCATGCCTCGAGCGTTGCGGGCTTATTATCGTTCTTAAATTCGTCGGAGGTCCACCACACAGTATCCTTGGAGGTGTCGTCCATAACGATGAACTTATCCTTAGGAGAACGGCCGGTATAGATGCCGGTCATTACATTAACAGCACCCAGCTCGGTCAGCTGGCCCTTATCAAAGCCCTCGAGCGTGGGATCGGTTTCTGCAGCAAACAGTTCCTCATAGGAGGGGTTGTGGACAATCTCGGCTGCACCGGTAATGCCATACTTGCTCAGATCAATCTGTGCCATAGTTAGTACCTCTTTCATTTATAAATGTACAAATTTACAGCGGAGAACCGCAGTGAAAATCTGATTCATGTATTTTTTTGAATTCGGCTCTCCATGTTTTGCAGGCTTATCATACACCATTTTGAATCAAAAATCAATCACCCTTTGGCGAATTTTATTTTTTGAAATTTCCCCTTTCTTTTAACAATTTTAAACAGAAAATATATTGCAATTCAGACTTTTTTGTGTTATAATGTATGGAGCGTAATTCGGTATATATGATTCTATAGTTGTATATCGGTATGAAATTATCGTTTATTTTTATCTTTTTGAATCATAATCACGATTATTGAATTGTATTTTTTGACCGGGACGTTTTCCAAGATGAATTTTCCGGTCCGAAAGATAAAATCAGGCTGGTGAAAATTTGTTTTCTTTCACGAAAATTTATTTTCCTCATCCGCCCAAAATTATTCTACGGAGGTAACTCAAAATGGCAAGAAAAGTCCAATTTGTCGAAACTGTTTTGCGTGACGCAAACCAGTCTTTGATTGCCACCCGCCTGCCCTACGACAAGTTCGAGCCTATGCTCCCCACCATCGACAAGGCCGGCTACTATGCAGCCGAGTGCTGGGGCGGCGCCACTTTCGACGTATGTCTGCGCTATCTGCACGAAGATCCTTGGGAGCGCCTGCGCAAAATCCGCGCCGCCATGCCCAACACCAAGCTGCAGATGCTGCTGCGCGGCCAGAATGTCCTCGGCTATTCCCATTATCCCGATGACTTTGTGAAGCTGTTCGTGGCAAAGGCTGTCGAAAATGGCATCGATGTTATCCGTATTTTCGACGCCCTCAATGACGTCAATAACCTCAAGGTCGCAATGGAGGCCACCGTCAAGGCCGGCGCCATCGCTTCCGGTACCATTTCCTACACAACCTCTCCCGTCCATACCCATCAGAAATATGTTCAGATGGTCAAGGAGCTGAAGGAGATGGGCGCTTCCACCATCTGCATCAAGGATATGGCCGGCATCATGGGCCCCAAGGAGGCTTACGACCTCGTTTCCGCCATTAAGGATGCCGTGGATCTTCCCATTGACCTGCACACCCACTGCACCACCGGTCTTGCATTTATGACCTATCTCAAGGCAGTGGAAGCCGGCGTCGATATCATCGACACCGCCATCTCCCCCTTCTCCGGCGGCACCTCTCAGCCCGCCACCGAAACCCTCGCCTATGCGCTGCGTCAGCTGGGCTATGAGGTGGATCTCGATGACACCGCCACCAAGAAAATGGCCGACTACTTCAAGGGTGTCCGCGACGAATTCATCAAAGACGGCACCATGATGCCCAAGTCCATGGCCACCGATACCCAGTGCCTGACCTATCAGGTTCCCGGCGGTATGCTCTCGAACCTTCTGTCTCAGCTCAAGCAGATGAATGCCCTTGATCGGTTTGACGAAGCGCTGCTGGAGACACCCAAGGTCCGCAAGGATATGGGTTATCCTCCCCTTGTCACCCCTACCTCCCAGATGGTCGGCGTGCAGGCTGTCCGCAACGTCCTCGACGGCCAGCGCTACAAGACCGTTTCCAAAGAAATCAAGGCTTACTGCCGCGGCGAATACGGTCATACGCCCGCACCCATCGATCCCGAAATCCAGAAGCAGATTCTGGGGGACGAGAAGCCTCTGGAGGGCCGCTATGCCGACACGCTGGAGCCGATTGTTGACAAGACCCGCAAGGAGCTTGAGGGCGTCGCAAGATCCGATGAGGATGTCCTGAGCTACATCGCCTTCCCCAGCCTGGCCGAGAAGTTCTTTGAAGAGCGCAAGGCAAAGGAAGAGAATATGGCTACCTACACCATCGTAGAAGCCTAAGGAGGAATCATCATGTTCCTGAACTCTACCCTCCCCGCACATCTGGGGCTGGCCGATGCCGGTGTGATTGCGCTTTTGGGCTACGCCGTGGTATTTTTCGGCCTGATCCTGCTGATGGGCGTTCTGATCTGTCTTGGAAAAATCTTCGCCAAGGCAGACGCGAAGCCCCATTCTTCCACTGCTGAGCCTGCCGCAGCTCCTGCTGCCGCTCCCGCTCCCAAGCCTGAGGCTCCCGGCGCTGCCGGTCAGCTGATGCTGCACGATGTGGAGCCTAAGACCGCAGCCATGCTGATGGCCATTGTCGCCAATCAGATGGGCAAGCCCCTCAATGAGCTGCGCTTCATTTCCATCAAGGAGGTCAAGTAATCATGAAATACAAAGTTACCCTCAACGGCCGGACCTATGAAGTTGAGGTCGAAGCAGGCAAGGCCATGCTTCTCGATGAGTACGAAGCCATTGCTCCTGCCCCCGCTGCCCCTGCCGCTGCAGCTCCTGCCGCAGCACCCGCTGCTGCTCCCGCCGCTGCCGCAGCACCCGTTATCACCGGCAACGGCACCCCTGTCGAGGCCCCGATGCCCGGCAACATCCTCAAAGTCAACGTCAATGTCGGCGATGCGGTCAAGGAAGGCCAGGTTCTGGTCGTTCTGGAAGCCATGAAGATGGAAAACGAGATCATGGCACCCAAGGCCGGCACTGTTACCCAGGTAGTCGTAACCAAGGGTTCCACCGTCGATACCGGTGCTCCTCTGGTCGTCCTCGCATAAGGAGGGCTTTCCATGAGTGTTAATATCGGTGAAATTCTGCTGAATCTGTGGAACCAGTCCGGTTTCGCAGCCCTCTCCGCCGGTTTTACAGACGGCGGCTGGCAGAACCTCGTGATGCTTGTCATCGCCTGTGTGCTGCTGTACTTAGGCATCGTCAAGCATTTCGAGCCTCTGCTGCTGGTGGGCATTGCCTTCGGCTGTCTGCTGACCAACCTGCCCATGGCAGGTCTGTACCATCAGGATCTATGGACTGCGTTTATGGACCCTGCCAGCGAGATGTTCCACAGTTATGGCGCCATCATGCGTGAGGGCGGCCTGCTGGACATTTTCTATATCGGTGTCAAAACAAGTCTTTACCCCTGTCTGATCTTCATGGGTGTCGGCGCAATGACCGATTTCGGCCCCCTTCTGTCGAATCCCAAGAGTCTGCTGCTGGGCGCCGCCGCACAGCTTGGTGTTTTCGCCGCATTCTTCGGCGCAAATCTGCTGGGCTTCACCGGTGCCGAGTCTGCTGCCATCGGCATCATCGGCGGCGCAGACGGCCCCACTGCCATTTTCCTGACCACACAGCTGGCGCCTCATCTGCTGGGTGCCATTGCGGTTGCGGCTTATTCCTACATGGCTCTGATCCCCATGATTCAGCCGCCCATTATGAATGCGCTGACCTCTCCTGAGGACCGCAAAATCAAAATGGTTCAGACTCGGACCGTTTCCAAAAACGAGAAGATCATCTTCCCGATTCTCGTTACCCTGTTTGTGGCACTGCTGCTGCCGGATACCGCTCCTCTGATCGGCTGCCTGATGCTCGGCAATCTGTTCAAGGAAACCGGCGTTACCGACCGTCTCAGCGACACGGTTCAGAATGCGCTGATGAACATTGTCACCATTTTGCTGTCCACCGCTGTGGGTGCCACCATGGTCGGCTCCACCTTCCTGACTTCCCAGACACTGATGATTGTTGCGCTGGGTATCGTCGCCTTCGGTCTGTCCACAGCCGGCGGTCTGCTCGGCGGCGTTGTGATGTGCAAGGCCACCAAGGGCAAGGTCAATCCGCTGATCGGCTCCGCAGGTGTCTCCGCTGTGCCTATGGCCGCCCGTGTTTCCAACACCGAAGGACAGAAGGCCAATCCTTCCAACTTCCTGCTGATGCACGCCATGGGCCCCAATGTGGCAGGTGTTATTGGTTCTGCCATTGCAGCAGGCTTCCTGCTGTCTGTCTTCGGCTAACCCTGCGGCGAGTCGCCGCACACTATGCCGTGCAGGGTGCGCCCGGATTCCTCCGTGCCCTGACCCGCTCGGTATCGCTGCATTTCCGCCCCCTCCTAACGGAGTGGGGCGGTTCTTTATCCGGCGAGTCGCCGCACACTATGCCGTGCAGGGTGCGCTCAGATTCCTCCGTGCCCTGACCCGCTCGGTATCGCTGCATTTCCGCCCCCTCCTAACGGAGTGGGGCGGTTCTTTATCCGGCGAGTCGCCCCACTCCATGCCGTGCAGGGTGCGCTCAGATTCCTCCGTGCCCTGACCCATTCCCAATGCGACACAGACACATCTCCTCCGGCTTATTTGGGCCGTAGAAGTGCTATTTTCCCAATAGAAGTGTGCTTTTCTTAAGAGCATTCTGAACCTCTGTATTGACACCGCTCCAAAAAACGTCTATTTTGAAAGCAAAAAGGAGGGCCTTCCCATGGATTATATTTGGCTGATCGTTCTGTTTGTTCTTGGTCTATTGATGATTATGAAGCCGGAGCTGTTATGGAAGATCGAACATCTTCTATCTGTCAAAGATGGTGCCCCATCGGATCTCTATCTTTCCGGAATGCGCCTCGGCGGGGTCTTGTTCTCCGCCTGCGCTGTTGGCATCTTTCTCTATGTCCTCGCTGCCGGATAACCCTGCCCCTTTTTCCCACTACACACAAAAAGCTCCCGATCCGAAGATCGGGAGCTTTTTTGTCGCAATGGATTACAGGCCGTAGAATCCGCCGGCCATCAGACGGTTGAGAGCGGTATTGGCCTCCTCATCGGAGAACAGTCCCGTGAAGCGCTTATCCACCGCCAGAGCCTCCAGACTCAGCTCCAAATGGCGTTTATCCGCAAGGATCTGGAATCCGTCGCTCTCCCGATGGCCCCGCAGACAGCGATGTGCGGTCTGGAGTGCCTCTTCTGCCGCCATGGGACGAAGACGAACGCCCATGCGCTGGGCTGTTTCCCTTGCAGACATCCATGCAGCTACAAATTTTTCTTCCATCGTGGTTCCTTTCCGTTGCTTCTCAAGGAGAAACAGCCAAAGAATGATGTTTCGCCGGCCCCGTCAGCGGCGGCTTGCCGCCACCGCCAGCTCATCACAGCGGTTATTTTTGGGATTGGACGCATGGCCCTTGACCCAGTGATAGTGCATCTCGTGAATCTCTGTCAGGCGCAGCAGCTCCTCCCAAAGATCCGGATTGAGCGCAGGCTTTTTATCGGACTTGATCCAGCCTCGCTTGCGCCAGCCCACGGCCCAGCCCTTTTGCAGTGCGTCGAGCACATATTTGGAATCGGAATACAGCTCTACAATGCACGGCTCCTTCAGCGCCTGAAGCGCCCGAATCACGCCGGTCAGCTCCATGCGGTTATTGGTGGTGTTGGCCTCGGAGCCGCTCAGCTCCTTCTCGACTCCGTTAAACTCCAGAATGGCACCCCAGCCGCCGGGGCCGGGGTTGCCGGAGCAGGCACCATCTGTGTAAATTGTTACGGTTTTCACTGCTGATTTTCCTCTGACGGTTCCGTCTGGGGAGCCTGTTCAGGTTCCTCCGCCACAGCGTCCACACGCTCCACGGAAACCACCTGATTGCCTTCCTCCACACGCATGACGATGACACCCTGCGTGTCACGCTTATAGACATTGATGGAGCTGGCAGGAATTCGGATGATAACGCCGCCGCTTTCGATCAGCATGACGTCATCTTCCTCGCTTACAACCCGGCAGCCGGCCACATTGCCGGTCTTGGGGGTGATATTGTAATTCTTAAGACCCTTGCCGCCGCGCTGCTGGGCAACCTTGCTGCCATCGGCGCCGGTCCGCAGATACTCACAAAGCTCGGTACGCTTGCCGAAGCCGTTTTCGGTGACGGTCAGCAGGCATTTTCCTTCCTCCGCCTTCTCCGCGCCCACGACATAATCGCCCTCGCCCAGGGAAATGCCCCGAACACCGGTGGCGTCACGGCCCATGGGACGGGCATCCTTTTCGTTAAAGCAGATGGCCATGCCGCCTGCGGTGGCAATGACGATATTATCCTCGCCCTTGGTGCGGATGACATTGATGAGGTGATCGCCCTCATCCAGCGTCAGCGCCCGGATACCGCCTTTGCGGCGGGTAGCCAGCGCATTGAAGTTCATACGCTTGACGGTGCCGTGTCTTGTAACCATCATCAGGTACTCGTCATCGTTAAAGCCTCTGGTTGCCACAACTGCGGTGACCTGCTCGCCCGGCTCCAAAGGCAGCACGTTGACAATGGCGGTGCCTCTTGCGGTTCTGCCGGCCTCGGGAATCTGATAGCCCTTGCGCTGATGCACCCGGCCCATATCGGTAAAGAACAGAATAAAGTCATGGGTGGATGCCACGAAGATATTCTTGACATAGTCCTCTTCCTTGAGGTTCTGGGCGTTGACGCCTCTGCCGCCTCGGGACTGGGTCCGATAGGTATCAACCGGCATACGCTTGATATAGCCGGCATTGGACAGGGTGAAGCAGCAGTCCTCCTCCACGATGAGGTCTTCGATATCGATTTCGTCCTCAACATCCTGAATCTCGGTCTTGCGCTCATCGCCGAAGCGGTCGCGAATGGCGGTCAGCTCTTCCCGCAGAACGCCCTTGAGCTTGTCGGGATCGCCCAGCAGGTCCTTATAATAGGCGATTTTCTCTTCCAGCTCTTTATACTCGTTCTCCAGTTTCTCCCGATCCAGCCCCTGCAGTGCCTTCAGACGCATATCCAGAATTGCCTGTGCCTGAATCTCGTCCAGACCAAAGCGGTTCATCAGGTTCTCACGGGCATTGTCGTAGGAGGTGCGGATGATGCGGATGACCTCATCGATGTGATCCTGCGCAACGAGCAGACCCTCCAGCAGGTGGGCGCGCTCCTGTGCCTTGCGCAGATCGTATTCGGTTCTGCGGGTCAGAACCTCCATCTGGAAGGTCAGATATTCGTCAAGAATCTCCCGCAGAGAGAGGATCTTCGGCTGGGTCTGGTCGTTGACCAGCGCCAGCATATTGATGGCAAAGGTTGTCTGGAGCTGGGTCTGCGCAAACAGCCGGTTCAGAACCACCTGCGGATTTGCCGTGGTCTTCAGCTCAATGACGATGCGCATACCGTTGCGGTCGGACTCGTCACGGATGTCGCTGATGCCCTCAAGCCGCTTATCCTCCACCTGATCGGCCATATTCTTAATCAGCATCCGCTTATTGACCATGTAGGGGATCTCGGTAATGACAATCCGGGTGCGGTCCCGTCCGAATTCCTCAAACTCGTGGCGGGCACGGACCATGACCCGGCCCCGTCCGGTGGCGTAAGCCGCGCGGATACCGCTGCGGCCCATGATGATGCCGCCGGTGGGGAAGTCCGGACCGGACAGGTGCTCCATCAGATCCGGCAGAGTTGCCTCGGGATCGTCCAGTACGCATACGCAGGCATTGATAACCTCCCGCAGGTTGTGAGGGGGAATATTGGTTGCCATACCGACGGCGATACCGGAAGATCCGTTCACCAGAAGGTTGGGGAACCGGGAAGGCATTACCCTCGGTTCTTTTCTGGTTTCATCGAAGTTGGGGTCCCAGTTGACCGTATCCTTTTCGATGTCCCGCAGCATTTCAGCTGCGATTTTGGACATTCTCGCCTCGGTGTAACGGTAAGCTGCGGGGGGATCGCCATCGACGGAACCGAAGTTGCCATGGCCGTCCACCAGCAGATAGCGCATGGAGAAATCCTGCGCCATACGAACCAGCGCGTCGTAAACGGACTGGTCGCCGTGGGGATGGTAGCGGCCCAGAACGGTACCGACACAGGTTGCGGACTTTTTAAACGCCTTGTCCGAAGTCAGACCATCCTCATACATGGCGTAGAGGATGCGGCGGTGGACGGGCTTGAGGCCGTCCCGCACATCGGGAAGGGCACGGCCCTTAATGACGGACATGGCATACTCGATATAGCTCTTTTCCATCTCAGGAACCAGAGGGTTCTCGACGATATGCTGCTGCGGATATCGGATTTCCTCCGGATTATACTGTGGTTTTTTGGACATACTCGATTGGCCCTCCTTAGTAGTCGAGATTCAGCGCCTTGTTGGCGTTGTATTCAATCCATTCCTTACGGGGCTCTACCTTTTCGCCCATCAGGACCGTGAAGGTTTCGTCGGCAGCCTCGGCATCTCCCAGGGTAATCCGGCGCAATGTACGCTTTTCGGGGTCCATGGTAGTGTCCCAAAGCTCGTGGGCATCCATCTCACCAAGGCCCTTGTACCGGGCGATATCCACCTTGGCATTGGGGTTATCTCCGCGCATTTCTGCGGCGATGCGCTCCTTTTCGGGATCGGAATAGGCAACACGGGTCTGCTTGCCCCGGGTGATTTTGTAAAGCGGCGGCACGGCGGAATACACATAGCCATGCTCAATCAGCGGCCGCATGAAGCGGAAGAAGAAGGTCAGAAGCAGGGTGCGGATATGCGCACCGTCCACGTCGGCATCGGCCATGATGACGATTTTGTGGTAGCGCAGCTTTTCAAGATCGAATTCGTCTCCGATTCCGGCACCCAGCGCCACAATGACAGGCTGGAGCTTTTCGTTGGAATAGACCTTGTCGGCACGGGCCTTCTCGACGTTCAGCATCTTACCCCAAAGGGGCAGAATCGCCTGAAAACGGGAGTCACGGCCCTTGGTTGCGGAGCCGCCTGCGGAGTCACCCTCGACGATGTACAGCTCGGTCAGCTCGGGGTTGACCTCATTGCAGTCCCGGAGTTTGTCGGGCATTGCCGCGCCGCCCAGGGCGGTCTTGCGGTGGACCGATTCTCTGGCCTTCTTCGCGGCCTCCCGGGCACGGTTGGCCATCATGGCCTTCTCCAGAATGATCTTCGCGGTCTGGGGATGCTCCTCGAAATAGGTGGCGAGCTGCTCGGACACAATGCCGTCCACCAAGGTGCGGATATAGGCATTGCCGAGCTTGGCCTTGGTCTGACCCTCAAACTGGGCATCAGTCAGCTTGACGGAAATGATGGCGGTGATGCCCTCCCGGCAGTCCTCGCCGGAGACTTTGTCGTCGCCCTTGATAATGCCGTTTTTCACGCCGTAGGCGTTAAGCACCCGGGTCAGCGCCGTTTTAAAGCCTGTCTCGTGCATACCGCCGTCCGGAGTGCGGACATCGTTTGCAAAGGAATAGAGCGTCTCGGAATAGGAATCGTTATACTGGATGGCAATTTCCGCAGAGGCATCATTTTTGTTGCCTCTCATGTAGATGACATCGCTGTGAATGGTGGATTTATTGCGGTTGACCCAGGACGCAAACTCCCGGATGCCGCCCTCATAGCACATGGTGTCCGTGAGCTTCTCCTCGGCTCTGGCATCCGTCAGCGTGATAGACAGTCCGGCATTGAGGAACGCCTCCTCCCGCATACGGGTATGGAGAATCTCATAATCATAAACCAGTGTCTCGAACATCTCTGGGTCGGGCTGGAAGGTGACCGTGGTGCCGGTTTTGTCCGTATGGCCCACAATGGTCATTTCCTGGGTAATTGCACCCCGTTCAAAGCGCATCTGGTAGATGTTTCCGTTTTTATGGACCTGTACCTGAACCCACTGGCTCAGGGCATTGACGACCGAAGCGCCGACGCCGTGCAGACCGCCGGAAACCTTATAGCCGCCGCCGCCGAATTTGCCGCCGGCATGCAGAACGGTGAAGACAACCTCCATGGCGGGCCGTCCGGTCTGGGCCTGGATATCCACGGGGATACCGCGGCCGTCATCGGTAACGGTGATGGAGTTGCCGGGATTGATTGTGACAGTGATATGCTTGCAGTATCCGGCAAGCGCCTCGTCGATGGCATTATCGACGATCTCGTAGACGAGATGGTGCAGACCGGAGGAGGAAGTGGAGCCGATATACATACCGGGACGCTTCCGCACCGCCTCCAGGCCCTCAAGAACCTGGATTTGGCTGGCGCCATATTCCTGTTCGACTCTTGTTTCGTCAGACATGAATGGACCTCCTAAATAGTGAGAATAAAATAACAAAAAATCATGGGCACCGCGTTTGAAACCGCCGCGGATTTTCTGAGCGCTGCTCGATATCGTTACAGCCCACCCTCTGCGCCATAACAATACGGAGCGGCCCTCAGCGCCGCCGGCTCAAAACAGCTCTGTACCGAATATTATAAATTTTCCGGAATTTCCGGAAAAGAATTTTTCCACAGGGGAAGTGCGTCTTTCATCCGGGTAATGCGCTTTTCCACAGCTCTGTGGGAAAGCCCCCGGGCCGGGCGGAGCAGGTGCCAAGGACCTGTGGAAATTCCTCCGTCCACGGCACTTCTCCGCCGTCAGATGCAGGCGCTGTCCGTGGAGACGATCTGCCCTTTTCGGATCTGGATGGTCTGACCGAGCTTTGTAAAGCGTCCGATCTCGCAGCAGGTGATAAACACCTGTCCGGACGTAATCTGATTGAGCACAAAATCCTGCCGGCCCGGGTCCAGCTCGGACAATACATCATCCAGCAGCAGCACCGGCTCTTCCCCCAGCTCCCGCCGCATCAGCTCCCGCTGCGCAAGCTTGAGGCTGATGGCTGCGGTCCGGGTCTGGCCCTGAGATCCGAACTGCTTGACGGAAAGGCCGTCCAGCCGCACATCAAAATCGTCCCTATGGGGTCCCGTCAGGCAGCTTCCGGATTCCAGCTCAGCCCGGGCATGGGCCTGCATATGCTCACGCAAGTTTTCCGTCAAAACCCCCACGTCCGCCATGGGATCTTTGATGGTGGAAACCGTGTGATAGTGCAGAGAAAATTCCTCCGCGCCTCCGGAGAACTGTCCATGGTACGCGGACGCTGCTTTGCCGAGGCTTTCGTAGAATCTGGCCCGATACGAAATGATAAGCGCCCCCACCTGGCACAGCCGCTGATTATACTCCGGCAGAATTTCCAGTAATGCAGGATTTTCAAATCGATCCTTCAGGATGCGGTTCTTCTGTTCCAGCAGTCTTGTGTATTCTGCCAGTGCCGCATCGTAATTCGGGCGCATCTGGCACATTGCACAATCCCCCAATTTTCGGCGGGCGGCCGCGCCGGTCTTGAGGACCATCAGATCCTCCGGACAGAACAGCACCGTATTGAGCACTCCGGAAAGATCCGAAGCACTTTTCTTTTTGACGCCGTTTCGATAGAGCTGACGGGGACGGGCCGCAGGGAAAATCACCGCCCGTAGGGTCTGGATTCTCTCTTGAGAATGAATTTTTCCGGAAATATCCGCAAAATCTGCGCCAAACCGCACCAGTTCACTGCTTTTCTGGGTTCGGAAGCTCCTTCCGGACCCCAGATAGACGATGGCCTCCAGCAGATTGGTTTTTCCCTGCGCATTGTCCCCGACAATCAGATTGACACCGGGCTGCGCCGTGAATTCCATTTTTTCATAATTTCGGAATCCCTGAAGGCTTAACTCACACAGCTGCATGGATTGTAATAAGATATGTCCGGCCGCCGAATGCGAATCGGTCACCGGGATAGAGTTTTTTGCCGCGCATGGTGCAGATTTCTCCATTGACCGAAACCTGCTCATCTAAAATGAGATTTTTGGCCTCTCCGCCGGTGGAAACAGCGTTTGCCAGCTTGAGGGCAGCCTCAAGCTTGATAAATTCCGTATGGATTGTGACGGAAATATCCTTTTCAGGGGCATTTTTTTCAAAATTCATGGAATACTCCTAACTTTTTTGCAGGAAACCCTGCCGTGAAAAACAGATAAATAATCATCAGAAAAGGGAAGTGCTTAGGAATTTTTCAGGCGGACCGGCAGAACCATATATGCAAAATCCTGCTTTTCGTCCACAGGTGTCAGCACAATGGGGCTCAGTCCGTTGGTCAGTTCCAGTGTCACCTCTTCGGAGGGAACCGCCCGCAGGGCATCGGCCAGATAACGAACATTAAAGCCGATTTCCAGTTCTTTTCCGTCGCCGGCCAGCGAACACTGATCCTCGGCGGCGCCGATTGTGGTATTCGTCTTGAGATATACCATCTGATCGGAGAACTGACAGCGTACAGGACTCTTAAACTTTTCGGATACAATCAGTCCAACTCTTTCGATAGAACTGGTCAAATCAGAAACATTTGCGACCATTTTTATGGGGCAGTTTGTGGGGACAACCTTCTGCCACTCCAGGAAATCGCCCTCCAGCAGGCGGCAGACCAGTGTTGCAGCTCCCACCTCAAACAAAATATGCTTGGTTCCCAAGGTAAACGTGGCATTTTCATCGGAATCGGTGAGGATTTTCTCCACTTCCTTCAGCGCCGGAGCCGGAACAACAAATGCCATCGTCCGCTGAGTGCTTTCCTCGGGATGATAGGTCCGCCGCGCCAGACGGAATCCGTCCACGGCAATGGCGGAAATGGCCATATTTTCCACCTCAAATCGGACGCCGGTATGAATCGGGCGGCTCTGATTTTCAGAAACGGAGAAAATTGTTCCGGAAATCAGATTTTTGAGGGCGTTTTGCGGAATTTTCACGCCATGTCCCTCCCCGACATCGGGAAGATCGGGGTAATCGTCAGCCGATTCTGCGGCAATTGTAAAGGATGCGTAGCCGGCGCGGATGGAAACCTTGAAGCTTTCATCCACTGTAACAGTAACAGGACCTTCGGGCAGACGGCGGACAATATCCGCAAAAAGCTTCGCCGGAAGAATACATGCACCGGGCTCTTCCACTTCTGCCGGAATGTCATAAGTGATGGCAGTCTCCATATTATAACCGGTAAGGCTCAGGCCAAGACCTGTTTTGCAGAGGATTCCTTCGATGACAGAAAGGCTGCTCTTTTGAGCAACGGTTCTGCTTGCAATACTCAGACCGGAAACGAGAGTGCTTTTTTCACAGGTAAAACGCATAAGCAAACTCCTTCTGTATGATAAATAATAAAAATATAAATAAATAAACGAATTTAGCAGTAGCAGTCGCAGTAGAACGAATTTATGTGGATAACCGGAATTCTCTTACTGCTGCAATGATTTTTTGTCCACACGATCCTGTGGACAGGATGGATCTTCTCCACAGGGGCTGTGGAAGAAAAACGGCACCGAAAATTCTCCACAGAAAAGTTTTCCACTTTCCACAGACCCTGTGGAGAAAATTTTAGGCGCAAAAATCCTCAAATCCCATCGTTTGAAAAAAATTAAAGCTGAGAATTGATGTTTGCGGTGATATCGCGGATGTTATCCGACAGGGAATTATTGCCGGACTTCAGCCCCTTCTCGATTTTTCGGATGGAGTTGAGAATGGTGGAGTGGTCGCGGTTGAATTCCTTGCCGATATCAGGCAGACTCATGTTGGTCAGCTGACGAATGAGGTAAATTGCCACATGACGGGCATCGGCCGTTCCTTTGGATCGGTTGGTTCCCCGGAGCGTAACCTCATCTACATTATAGAATTTGCAGACCTGACTGATAATCAGGCTGGGGGTGGGAACGGAATTGCCCTCGGCTTTAAACATATCGTCGATGGCACGGGAAATATTGGGCAGATCCAGGGGCATATCGGTCAAATCCCGATATGCGAGGATTTTTTTGACGGTGCCTTCGATCTGACGGACATTGTTTGTGACATTGATGGCGATGTAATTGCAGACATCATCGCTCAGATCCAGTCCCAGATTACTGGCCTTGTTTTTCAAAATGGCCATACGGGTTTCGTAGTCGGGGGGCTGAATGTCTGCCAAAAGACCCCATTCAAAACGGGTTTTCAGTCGATCCTCCAGCGTAAGCATATCGCTGGGTTTGCGGTCGGAGGTCATAACGATCTGCTTGCGCTGCTCATAAAGATTATTAAAAGTATGGAAAAACTCTTCCTGCGTGGATTCCTTACCGGCAATAAACTGAATATCATCAATCAAAAACAGGTCCGCTTCCCGATATTTTGTGCGAAACTCCACATTTCGTCCGCTCTGAAGGGATGCGATCAGCTCATTTGTAAACTGATCGCCCTTGATGTAGACGATTTTGGCATCGGGGTTTTTCTTTCGGATGGAATTTGCGATGGCGTAAAGCAGATGGGTTTTGCCCAGACCGGCAGGACCGTAAATAAACAGGGGATTATAAACCTGACCGGGGTTATTGCTGACTGCGATTGCAGCAGAGTGCGCGAACCGGTTGGATGGTCCGACCACGAAATTATCAAAGGAAAACTGGGGCGCAAAATCCATAACAGTATTATTTTTGCCCCGATTCAGGAAGTTTTGCTTCTCATTTTCGTCAAAAACCAGAAGTTTAGCGTCAGAATTGAAAATTTCCTTCAGAGCGGTCTGGATGTAATCGGTGCAGCGCAGGCGAATAATCTCCCGGCGGAAATCAGAGGGAGAATAGAGAATCAGATTCTCGTCGTTCAGCTCAATGACTTCTGCATCATCGAACCAGCTGGAGACTGTAACGGCACCAAGGCGCTCTTCCAGATTGATGAGGATTTTGGCCCAGACATAGGCGGACGAATACATGGCGTGGCTCCTTTCGTAAAAAATCTGTGCGACTGTTTGTGGAAAACAGGCATAGAAATACACCATAATTTTATCACAACGCTGTGGAAAAAACAAGGAGAAAGTCCTGCGGCACTATTTAATAAAAACGATATACGTTTTTTTCGTAGAGACGGAGAAGACACCCATGAAATTTCTCGGGAATTCCTGTGGAAAATCCCCAAAAAATAAAAACAGCGCGGCTTCGCCGCGCTGTTTCCCCTGCAAAATTTTTCAGATCATTTTGCCAGGAAGAGTGTCCTGCGCATGTAAAATGTAGGATTCGGCATTTTTTCGGCCCGCTGCGATTTCTTCCGGCGTCAGATTCCGGACGACTTTCGCAGGAGATCCGAGGATCAGCGAACCGTCCGGGGCATTCATTTTTCCGGTAACCAGCGACCCTGCTCCTACCATGCAGTCTTCTCCGATCACAGCACCGTTTAGAACAATGGCTCCCATCCCTACCGTAGAATGACTTCCAATGGTACATCCATGTACAATTGCACCGTGTCCGACGGTGCAGTTTTTTCCGATTTTTATGTGTTCATGCAGGACACAGTTATCCTGAATATTGCTGCCGGCACCGATCTGGATGGGACCTTCGTCCCCACGGATCACCGCACCGTACCAGATATTGACGTTTTCCTCGAGAGAAACATCCCCGACGACAGTTGCATTCGGGGCAAGATAAATTCGTTTGTCCATGGGATTCTCCTTTTGTTTGATGTGAGATAAGCACTGTCACCAGGGGAAGCACGGAAAGTTTCCGGGGTTCCTTTGGACAGATGGGAGCAATTCTCCCGTCAGTTTCTCAGAAACGATCCCGAGAAACTGGACAGTTTTTTGAGTTGTCTTAAGTGTATCAGCAGATATTCAAAAAGTAAAGCAGGGAATTCGAAAAAATCCCCGAAGCGGCTTCGCCGCTTCGGGGAAGGAGATTTTGATTAGCTGGGATTTGCGATTCTGGCACTTGTTTTTCCTTCGGGATTGATTTCTCCCGCGCGGATCAGCGCCATCTTTGTCAGCATGGGGCCCACCAGCTCATAAATGAGCACAGAGAACAGCACCACATTGCGCACCATGGTGCCGTCGCTGAGCAGAACCGCGGTCTGGGCCATACCCAGTGCGACACCGGCCTGAGGAAGCAGGGTAATGCCGAGATTTTTTGTGATTTTATGGTCAGCATGGCTGATTCGACAGCTGATATCAGCGCCCAGATATTTCCCGAGAGAGCGGAAAATAATATAAACAATTCCCACCAGAAGAATCAGAGGACTGCCGAAAATGGTCAGATCCAGTTCTGCGCCGGAAATTACAAAAAACAGAATATTCAGCGGTGCGGTCCAGCGATCCACGCGGCCCATAAGCTCTTCGGAGAAGTCGCAGATATTGCAGAATACGGTTCCGGTCATCATGCAGACCAGAAGGAGAGAAAATCCACAGTGAATCGGTCCAATCTGGAATTCTACCATGGAAAGACCGACGGTCAAAAGTACAAACGCAACGGAAAGAGACATACGCTTGGAGCGGGAATGGAAGAATTTCTCGGTAAAATACAGCAGATAACCTGCGGCGGCGCCCAGCGTAAAGGAAAGCAGGATTTCGAGAATCGGCTCTACAACCACGGCGGTTAAATTAACATTTCCCATTTCAAGGGCCTGTGCAATGCCAAAGGATGCGGAGAAAAGAATCAGACCCACAGCATCGTCAATGGCGACAACCAGCAGTAGAAGTTTGGTCAGAGGGCCGTCTGCTTTGTACTGCTTGACAACCATCAAGGTTGCGGCAGGTGCAGTAGCGGCGGCAATGGCGCCGAGGGTAATTGCGGAGGGGAGGGAAAGTGCGTTAGGATAAACGAGATGAAGTGCAATCAATGCCAAATCTACGACTACGGTTGTGATAACTGCCTGAAGAATACCGACCGTGATGGCCTGTTTGCCCATGGTTTTGAGCTGACTGAGCCGGAATTCATTGCCGATAGCGAAGGCGATGAATCCGAGGGCAGCTTGTGAGAGAATGGTGAAATCCTCCGCCTGCGCCAAGGTATTGAATCCAAAGCCTAAAAAATTCAACCTTCCGAGACAAAATGGCCCAAGCAGCAGTCCGGCAATCAAGTATGCCGTGACAGCAGGAAGGTGCAGTTTTTTTGCGACACGGGACATGAGCAGGCCACCGATGACGCATACTGCCATACAGATCAGATAACGTTCCATAATACATACCTCATTTCTTACTTAAAACGATTGTATCATAGCATTTTTGTACCCACTCCACAACGGCAATCCTGACCAAACTTGTGACGAGGAACAGCATCATTCTCAGCCTATTTATACAATCCGAAGAACGAAATAGCCCGATTGAGAAACAACGGGGCATTTTGTGGATTTTTATTTGGGACACATGAGAAGTGGTTTCATTGATTTTTACGTGGAATCAATCAAAAATCTCGCGGCTATCCTTTCAAAATTCGTCCGCAACGGTGGATGTTTCACGTGGAACAATACAAAAAAGCTCCTGCTTTCAGCAGCAGGAGCGGCCGGGAACCTTCTGGACAGGATCAGAAAAAGCGCATCCCATCGAATGGGGGAAAAGACACCGCATTTGCGATTCAAAACTCCCACGTCATAAAGCTTATAAAAAGGTTCAAAATAGAACGATATAAAAGACCGGTGGAATGATATCTAAGCCGCAGCGCCGGATGGAATCCGAGCGGTCCAGAACCGCTCTCACGGCCGCAGATGCCGACAGAATCCATCACAGAGGGATGTCAAGAACTTTATATCGCGCCCCAGAGAGGCGTGCTGCAAGACTGTTATTGCATAAGGAAAGCAGCGGTACGCTGCGCATAAGGCTGCATACGGCCTCAAAGACCACAAAACAAGCCCCTGTCATCTGGAAAAGATGACAGGGGCGGTCAATTTGACATATAGTTTTGGGGTAAGATTGGAGGACTTGAAGCAAAGTCATCTCAAATTACTGCTGCGAAATCTTTCGGGCCACTACAACGAACCGGCCGTCCTTTTCGTGATAACTGCAAGTAGAAAGGGTCAGGAGCTGGTCACCGCTTTTTGCAGTGACTCCGGTGTCGTAAAGGGATTTTTCCAGATATTTTTGAACGGCTGCGTCATAGTCTGCATCGCTTGCAGCATGGATAAAATCATAATACCGAAAAGCGGTTTCATATTGGTAGTAAACCCGATCGTAGAAGACGGACATGATTTCATAGTCGTTCTGGGCATAAGGTGTATTAAAATGAATAATCGGATGCGCCTCCCAATAGGACTTGTCTTCATAGTTGAGCAGGTCTTTGAACATGGTTCCGTTATTCATATTGTGGGCGTAGATGATGAAATTATCGCTGTCTGGGGTGCTGCGTTCATCCAGAAACGGCGTTCCGGTTGTGCTGCGATGTCCGTCAAAATCCAGATGGAGATATTTTTCCGGATCGTCCGGCGTAAACATAACGGGGTAATCAATGGTAGTTCCGTCGATTTGCAGCCAGCCGTAAAAATCAGGATTCGCAGCGGCCAGAGCGAGGTATTGAGATCCGGGAATCGGATCAGACGCTCCGGAAACGGAGGGATGGGTAGGATCAGAAGGATTGGCTCCGATTTCACCGGAGGGAATGGGCGTGGGAGCAGAATGAACCTGCTGAGAGAGTGCCTCAAATTTCTTTTGGCTTTTATCGAGGCCGCTTTTTTCGTGCAGAGCTAAGATTCCGAATTCCGCTGCCAGCAGAAGCAGAAGAATCGGAAGAAATTTAGTCCATCTGATTCGTTTCTTCTTTTTTGAATATCTGCCTTGGGTTGAAGAATTATGCATTTGTTATTCAGTCTCTTTCGTTAGATATGGGAATCAGAATTCAATGGGAATTTTTAGAAAAGGCGATAGCGGAATTACTTCCGCTACCGCCTAGTTGAAGCGTTTGCTTTATGTCCGATTACTTAACAGCCTTTTTCTTGTCGAAGAAGAAAGCAGCAGCAGCACCGCACAGGGAGATGGTAGCCAGGCTCATCCACAGACCGGTATGGCTCTCATCGCCGGTGTGAGGAACATTGTCCTTACCGGGCTCAGTGGGCTTAGTGGTCTCGCTGGGCTTGGTAGTCTCGCTGGGCTTAGTGGTCTCAGGCTCGGTGACATCGGGCTTGGAGGGCTCGGTGGTCTCGGGCTCGGTAACCTCAGGCTCAGTGGGCTCGGTGGGCTGATCCTTCAGACGGACGATTACGGTGATTGCACCGTTCTCGATGGGCATATCGCCGACAACAGCGATTTCGTAACCGTAGATAGCGTCATGCAGCAGGCTGGTGTTGACGCAGGTAGCATCAGCAGCAACGATCAGGCTGGAGGTCAGAACATTCTGGCCGTCCTCGGTGACATAGTTGACAATGATGCTCTTGGTGGAAGCATACTCGGTTTCGACGAGAATGTCCAGTTCCTTGGTGTCAGCAGTGATGTTGTAGGGGTTGGTGTTAACAACCTTGTAGCCATCGGGGATCCGCTTCAGGTCAGCAACGGAGACCTGATTTGCATCCTTGCGGATGGTGATGATCTCTCTGCTGATGATGCGGCCGGACTCGGTGACGTAGTTGATGCGGAGATTTCTGGTTGCGGGAGCGGGAGCAGGAATCTCTTCAACAATTACAGTGATGGCACCGTTCTCGATGGGCATATCGCCGACAACAGCGATCTGATAGCCATAGATAGCGTCGTTGAGCAGGCTGGTGTTGACGGAGGTAGCATCCTTGGAGACAACGATGCTGCTGGTCAGAACATTCTGGCCGTCTCTGGTGACGTAGTTGACAATGACGCTCTGGGTGTACTTGATTTCACGGACGGTGACATTGATGGCACCATTAACGATGGGCATGTCGCCGACAACAGCGATCTCGTAGCCATAGATAGCGTCGTTGAGCAGGCTGGTGTTAACGGAGGTAGCATCCTTGGAGACAACGATGCTGGAGGTCAGGACGTTCTCGCCCTTCTCGGTAACGTAGTTGACAACAACAGTCTTGGTGTAGACACGCTCACGGACGGTAACATTGATGGCACCGTTCTCGATTGCGATATCGCCGACAACAGCGATTTCGTAACCGTAGATAGCGTCCTTCAGGAGGCCGGTGTTGACGGAGGTAGCATCCTTGGAGACAACGATGCTGGAGGTCAGGACGTTCTCGCCCTTCTCGGTAACGTAGTTGACAACAACGGTCTTGGTGTAGACACGCTCACGGACGGTGACATTG
>JARIAT010000061.1 GCA_029257715.1 Faecousia sp.
CACAGTCTTCCTCAGAATAACCATGATTCTTCAGCGCATCGATGATCTGGGGGAAGTTTTCACGTCTGTCCGGACCCTGCACAAAGTCGTTATCCCGAAGGCCATACCATACTCCATCCACAAATCCGGGGTATTTCTGACTCAGGAACGGTGTCTGGTAATCCATTTCGCAGTAATCCGGACCCAGATTGCCAAGACCGATGACATGCTTCCGGTCAACAGGGGTCTGGAAGCTGCCATAGTCCGGGCCGAGACCTACATGATCGATACCGGCATGCTCAACAACAAAGTCAATATGCTTAAGCAGATCATCTACCGTTGCAGTGCCATTATCTGCACCCACCAGCAATGCAGAACGGAAGCTGATACAAACCACACCGCCCTTTTGCGCAATTGCTTTGATCCGATTCTTGGAAATATTTCTGACGTGGGGCGCAATATCATATACGGCAGTATGGGAATCGATCACAGGATTCTGCGTTTGCTCAATCAGATCATAGAAGCCATAGTCAGAAAGCTGTGCTGTGTCCAGAAGAATTCCAAGGCGGTCGCACTCCTTCACAACCTGAATACCAAATCCAGTCAGCTTACCACGTGTTCTGTTCTGTGCGCATCCATCGCCCAAGCGGTTTCGGCTGTTTCCGGTCAGCTGCAAGCCTCGCAGACCCATACGGTACAGAGAACGCAGGCTCGACAGCAGGTTCAGATTCGGTTTTCCCTCCAGCGGACAACCGCCAGCCAGAGTTGCCAAAATAGCAATCTTATCATTTTCAACCGCATAGTCGATATCCGCAGCGGTCTTGCACAACACAAAATTCTGACAGTTTGCTTCCAGTTCACTGTTCAGCACATCGAGTTTCTTGTGAGCATCCCAGAATCTGAATTTATCGGTGTCGCTGTAAATAACCTGCACAGGTCGCTCACCGCCAACTGCCATATTCACCACATTAACGCCCTGTTTTCTGAGAATCGGCTCATATACCTCAGCAAAAACATTTTTCTTACCGGTAATTGCATCTTGTTCATTCTCTAAAAACGAAAAGATGTACTGATCCAGCATTTCCTGGAATCCATCTGCAATCATCATTTTACTCATATGTATAACCAACCTTTCCGTTTATCACATTGTTTAGTTAATCGTTTCGGCCAGAACTCTCATAAAGTTGCCACCCAAAATCTTACGGATATCCTCGTCGGAGTATCCACGGTTCAGGAGGTATTCCGAAATCACATAGGCTTCTCTTACATTATTGGGATCGTTCAGCATATGGTCACCGCTGATGTGTCCGGTATAGAATCCTTCAATCGAGCCGGGGAACGGGCTCATAGCACGATGCACGTTATGGATCATTCCGAAGTTATCGTAGTCCATGCCAATGCCGATATGGTCAATACCAATTGTTTCAACAATGTGGTCGATGTGATCGATAACATGATCGAAGGTAACAATATCCCCACGCTCATGGGAACCCTTCAGAATTTCATGCTTCGCAATTTCCATACCGACGACACCGCCATTTTTGGCCAGTGCCTTCAGGCGCTCATCACTGAGGTTTGCATCGCAGTCACAAACAGCGCGCACGCCTTCATGGGATACGATAATGGGCTTGGAGGAAATTTCCATGGTGTCAAAGAAGCTCTGATCACTCATGTGATTTACGTCCACCGCCATACCGATCTTGTTCATCTCTTTGACAAGCTCAACGCCGAACGTAGTAAGGCCGGCACCGGCTCTCTTCTCTCCGACGCCGTCAGCAAACATGGTTCTTGCTGCACCCACGATGCAGTTAAGGCGAACACCCAAGTTATAGAAGGTGTGCAGCATTACCATACTTTCTTCCGTGCGCAGACCTTCCATGGCTCTTGCACCTTCAAATGCCAAAATCAGAGCAATCTTGTCGGTTTTGATGGTCTCCTCAATATCCTTCATATTCCGGCAGATCTTGAAGTGCGCACCGTTTGCCTCTTCTTCCATCAGCATATCAATCTGCTCAAAACAGCCGAAAACAAGATCATCCGTCAGGTTGCATAGGCAGGGAGAATTTGCGCCGACGGTTGTGGCTACCACGTTGATACCTGCGGTTACCAGATCCGGATAGTAATAGGTATCAAAAATATTCTTCCTCCCCAATGCTTTGTGGATGGCGAACTCAAACATCATGTGGTCATGAATGTTTATGAACGTGCTGGTTTTATTGAGCTGCTTTGCGTGCTCGCTGATTTCATCAGGTGATTTTTTGTGTAATTCGTAGCGTGCCATAGTTTGAACCTCCAAATATAGTTTCCGTTTGTCAAATAGAATACGTATTCAGATGATGTGATTATATCAGAACATTTTTAAAAAAGATACCGTCAAATCAAATGGAAAATCTCAAATTTAATTATGCAATCTGCACATATTTGATCTATATTGGTCGATCATTCTTGTCACACGCTAGTTAATTTAGAATACGTACCCACAATTACTGCTTTTTGATGTTAATTTTCACATCAGCTTATTTTCGATAAAACAGAAACGGAGAAGCTTATACTTCTCCGTTTCTGCCCTTTATGGAATTAAAATAACTACTTCGTTCCCCTATCATTCTATCCTGCTCGCTATGAGAGCTTTGGACAGGACCGAAATGCCTTAGTACCCCATGAATCAGCGATGCTTTTTCTCGGCAATCAAAAACTTGCAGCCTCTGCGAAGGATTTTACCGCTGTGCAGCAATGATGTCCTCATTCATCCGACCATAACGCATCGTCAGATCTCTGACCTGCTCTGCCAGATCTCTCCGTAGCTGCTCAGGCTTCAGTCTCCAGCACCAATTTTCTCCGACTGTACCCGGATGATTGATCCGCGCCTGATTGTCCAGCTTGAGATAATCCTGAATGGGAATGATACAGGTTTTGGAACAGCTTCCCATCACTAAATTGATGAGTTTTTTCGGAATATCTTTGTCTGGCGTTTTAAAATCGTCCAGATACGAACGAACCATTTGCTTTGTTTCGGCATCTTGGCTGTAAAACCATCCCAATAGCGTTTCATTGTCATGCGTACCGGTATACACTACGCAGTTTGGCTGAAAATTATGGGGCAGATATTCATTGGCACCATACTTGTCTGAAGCCTGAAATGCAAATTGAAGCACCTTCATATTCGGGAATCCGCTCTCCTCCACCATCCGACGCACAGAGTCCGTCCTGTATCCGAGATCCTCAGCAATTACGGACTTTTCACCAAGACGCTCCCGAATAGTATAAAAAAGCTTCATTCCGGGGCCTTTCTCCCAGTGTCCATGACGTGCACTTCTCTCCTCTGCCCCAATCGCATAATATTCATCAAAGCCTCGAAAATGATCGATCCGTACAGAATCATAAAGTTCAAAGCTGTACCATATTCGAGTCATCCACCATTCATACCCCGTCTGTTCCATAGAATCCCATCGATAAAGCGGATTGCCCCAGAGCTGTCCATCCGGTGCAAACGCGTCCGGAGGACATCCCGCCACCTGAATGGGGTGATTCTTCTCATCCAATTGGAACAGCTCCGGATGGGACCACACATCTGCACTGTCCAAGGAAACATAGATCGGAATATCGCCTATAATCCGAACGTGATGCTTATTCGCATATTTTTTCAGTTTCTTCCACTGAATCCAAAATTTGTATTGCAGAAATTTGTGAAATTCCACGTCAAAATACAGCGTTCTTCTGTAATAATCAAGCGCATATCCCCAGTGCATGCGAATATCCTCAGGCCATTGCATCCATGGTGCCCCACCAAAGAATTCTTTGACAGCCATAAACAGCGCATAATCCTCGAGCCACCAATGGTTCTGCTGTACGAACTTCTGGTACCCTGCATCCAGACTGATATTGCTCTGCTCGTAAGCCCGATGCAGCAGGCTTAACCGATGTGCCGAGAGCTTTTCATAATCAATTTGATCGGCAGTTTTTCCAAAATCAGTCTCTCTGCATGCTTCTTCTGTCAGCAATCCTTCGTCAATCAGCACTTCAAGACTGATAAAATATGGATTTCCTGCAAAAGCGGAATAGGCCTGATAAGGAGAATCCCATGAATTTTTATGATCCACAGCACCCAAGGGCAGAATCTGCCAATATGTCTGACCGGCTTGTTCCAGCCAGTCTACAAAATCGTACGCACTCTTAGAAAAACATCCAATTCCATACTTTGACGGCAAACTACTGATCGGAAGTAAAACTCCTGCATTTCGTTTCATCGTTGGACACCTCTTTTTAAGATTCTGTACCATTGTACGCTCAGTTGTCTGACATCGTTTTCTCCTTCGGATAACCAAACGAATATCCGACGCAGATTATACAGCTTTTACGAGCAAGATTGATCTTGCTCCAACTTCATTCTCTGCCGCTTTCTTGCTGACGCATTCATAATATTATTGTAAACGCCCATCACTTTATAAAAATGCTCAATTTCCTCATGTGTGCAGTCCCGGAGCAGATAATTATAAGTCTTAATCAAATTCTGCTCATCAAATTTCATATGTGCTACGCAGAGATCTTTTCCTTTCTGCGTTACGTACATCGATTTCTTCTTATTATCCTCATCCTGCGACACCCGGATGATATATGCTCCAGCTTCCAGCTTGTTAATACATTGAGAGATAAACCCGCGGCTTCTTCTCACATTTTCTGCCAACTGAGAGGCTGTAATCCCAGGGTGCTGCTCAATATGGGACAGGAGGTGGATTTCGTTCATCGATAGAAAATTATCTTCTCCATAGTCTCTTACTGTTGTTTCATATCTGGAAAATAAATCTACAAATTCATAGATCACATTTGCATTTGATAGCAGTTCTTCTGTTGAAAAAAATTTGTTTGGCAAACCGTAGTCCCCCCAATCATCTATGTCATCAAGTTGTTTAGCTACTTACATTTATTGTTATTTTAGTATAGCTTTTTTGCATTTCAAAATCAAGCTTCATTAAACCTGTGAAATAAATTTCCTCTTTTTATCCTAAAATTCCAGCATCCTTTATGGATGGATTATATAACTTCCATATGCTTCAATTCTTCTTCCGCCTCTCGTTTTGTCAACCGAAAAACTATGTTTCTTTCGGACAGAAGCAAGTCTTTTGAGCTTAAATATACAATAACAGAAATGATAAATGTACACTATACACAAAAAGTTCATATTTTAGAAATGTCTTATTGACATTTTCGAACAACTCCACTAATATTTAGTTTAGTAACAAAACAAATTTGTGACTTATTAAAAATAGGTGGTATCATCCATCTTAGAAAGAAGGACGTTTTGCACAATGTACAACTTTGATGAAATCGTAGACCGCACACATTCAGATAGCTCCAAATGGACTGGAGGCAGAAGCAAGGGGTATCCGGACGATATTCTGGGCATGTGGACCGCAGACATGGATTTTGAGGTATGTCCTGCCGTAACAGAAGCTTTGAAAGAAAGAATCTGCAACCATCGGATTTACGGCTATAATGTTCCAAAAAATATCAGGTGTGAAGAAGCCGTGTGTGCATGGATGAAAAAACGGCATAACTGGGAGCCTAAGCCGGAATGGATCGTAAATACCCCCGGTGTTGTTGCTGCTATCTCCATGGCTGTTCAGGCTTATACCGAAGAAGGGGAATCTGTTTTGATTCAGCGTCCCGTATATTATCCTTTTACAAACGCAGTTATCAACAACAAGCGCAACCTAGTAACAACTCCCCTAAAGCTGGTCAATGGCCGTTACGAAATCGATTTTGAAGACTTTGAACATAAAATTCAGGAAAATCAGGTGAAGCTTTTTATTCTCTGCAATCCGCATAATCCGGTTGGCCGTGTATGGACAAAAGATGAGCTTACAAAAATGGGCCAAATCTGTCTTAAGCATCAGGTCCGGGTTGTCAGCGACGAAATTCATTGTGACTTCCTCTACGATCATCACGTATATACGCCTTTCGCCAGTATTTCTGAAGAATTCGCACAGATCAGTATTACATGCACTGCTGCAAGCAAAACATTTAATATTGCAGGTCTTCGTTATTCTTCAATTTTCATTCCCAACGACACGATGCGGGAGGAATTCCAAAATCGGGTTGCGGCTTGCGCACTTCGCTGCAATATGTTCGGAAGCATTGCAACCTGTGCGGCATACGAGGAGGGTGAAGAATGGTTCGACGAAGTACTCGCCTATATCAGGGAGAATATTTCCTTCTTTAAGAATTATCTGGCCAAGGAGCTGCCGATGCTCAAGGTGATTGACCCGGAGGGGTTGTACCTTGTATGGGTAGACTTCAGCGCTTTTCACCTCGAAGATCACGAGTTGACAGATTTTATGATTTATGATGCTCATGTATGGCTGGATGAGGGCTATATCTTTGGACCTGAAGGACACAACTTTGAGCGGTTTAACCTGGCCTGCTCCAGAAAGATCGTTCAGGAAAGTGTTGATCGGATCAAAAAGGCTGCTATCAAAAAAGGTCTCATTTAAAAGCTTTTCATAAAACCATTCTGGAAATAAAGGAGAATCGATCATGGATCAGATGTTTACATTGGAAATCGGCAACAGCTGGGGCATGTGGCTGGCCTGCATTCCTCTTCTGGCAGTTATCATGCTTCAATCCGTTTTGATTTATCGCAAAGCTAATCGTGCAAAAGACCTCGTAGGACTGACTCCCGCCGAAGGAAAACGCGCATTTCGTACTGGATTAATCACTGCAATCGGTCCTGCTTTTTCGAGCTTTATTTCTATTATTGCCATGTCCGCGGTAATGGGTGGTCCTATTACATGGCAGCGCACTTCTATCATTGCATCTGCTGCTACGGAGCTTCGTGCCTCTCAATATACTGCTGAAGCCGCTGGTGTCGTGCTTGGCGGAGAAGGTTTTACCGTACAGATGTTCTGTGCCTGTCTGTTTGTCATGGCTGTCAATGGCATTGGCTGGCTCATTTTCTGCTTCCTCTTCACCGACAAAATGTCCATCGTTACAAATAAAATTTCCGGTGGCAGTACTCAGCTCATGAATGCGTTTGCCACAGCTGCCGTTCTCGGTACATATTGCTATATGGCATCTAAGTACATTCAGGGCACCACAACCGGCGGGCTGAAAAAGCTCCCTGATCTGGTCGCACTGGTTGGCGGCTCTCTTACCTATTATTTGCTGACCATACTGGCAAAAAAATGTCCCAAGCTGAAACAATGGAACTTCGGTTTATCTCTGCTCGGCGGAATGTTTTTAGCAGCCGCTGTTGCTCTGGTTGTCGTTTAATTTCTGCATGAACGGGAGGTATTCTTAATGAAAAACAATGTCAATGCGAACGACGCTTATTTTACCACATTTACAAAACCGGTAAGAAAGATCGGTAAGACTTTTCTCTTGCTTGCGATTCTGTTCAGCTTTATTCCTGCTGTTTATGTCGGAATCCGTTATGATGCAATGCCGACCTGGACACAGTTTATCGGCGGTTATCTGATGATCCTTTCCACAGAAATGGCCTACTATTTCGTGGAACCAATCTCCTACTTCCCTGTTCTGGGTGAAGCCGGTGAGTATATGTCCTTTCTTGCCGGCTCTATCGGTACGGTGAGAGTTCCCACCGTAACAGTTGTTCAGGAAGAGCTCGGAATCGAAGCCGGAACCCAAAAAGCCGAGATTGCTTCTACCATTGCAATTGCTGCGTCTGTTGTATGTTCTCTCGCAATGGGATTTGTCGCAATTGTCATCGGAAATGTCCTATTTTCCGTGATGCCTGTTTTTGTACAGAATATGTTTGGCTACGTCGTACCCGCCCTTTATGGCTGCTTACTGATGATGAGAATGCCCAAAAGCCCTTCCGGAACGGTTGTTGCAATGGCCGCTGCCCTCATTCTTCGCTATACCGCTATTATTCCTTCCTTCTTTAATATGCTTGTTGTCATTGCAATTTCCGTCACCTACGGAATCTACGCTTGCAAAAAGAAGATGCGCGCATCGAATGCAACTGCATAACACTTTACATCATTGATATCATTCAGGAGGTCAGATTCTTATGAAATTTATCGATATGCACTGTGATTCTGTCATGTATGCGTTTTTCCATGGAAACAGTGATTGCTATGAGACAACCGGCATGTGTGACATAAAGAAGTTGGTTGCAGGCGGAGCGCTTGCCCAATTTCTTGGAATATTTCTTCCACAGCCGACTTCCAAGCAATGGACAAACAATCATATTCCCTATACCGGAGACGAGCCCTATCTCCAGCGGTGCCTTGAAATCTTTTATAACACTGTAAATCATCACAGCGATGTCATTGCACAAGCCAGATGCGCTCAGGATATTCTGGATAACGAAAAAAACGGCAAAATGAGTGCATTGCTGAGCATCGAAGATGGCAGAGATATTCAAGGAAGTATGGATCGTCTGCAATTGTACTACGATTGGGGCGTCCGCCTTATCACCCTGACTTGGAATATGAAAAACTGCTTCGGAAGTCCCAATAGTAAAGACCCGAATATCATGGCTGAGGGACTTACAGATTTCGGAAAAGATGCAGTCTGTCGTATGCAGGAGCTTGGGATGTTAGTGGATGTGTCGCACCTATCCGACGGAGGATTTTGGGATGTTGTAAAATTAGCAAACAAACCGTTTGTAGCCTCTCACTCAAACGCCAGAGCCTTGTCCAACCATCCAAGAAATCTGACCGACGATATGATTCGTGCCATTGCAGATCATGGTGGAGTCACCGGGTTAAATTTTATGCCCGAATTCCTGAACCAAGATACCGTCAGTAAAGACAGTCGCATTGAACTCATGATCCAACACGCAAAATATATTATAAATATTGGCGGCGAAGACGTACTTGGAATTGGGACAGACTTTGATGGTTTCCATGGAAATCTTGAAATTGAGGGACCCCATCAAATGCAGCGTCTGATGAATGCGTTCAAAAATGCAGGATTTTCTGATGATCTGGTAGAAAAAATCGCATATAAGAATACAATGCGCGTTCTCAAAGATGTTTTAAAGTAAATAATTGCAAACCTTCACCAGTTCTAATGCAAAGGCCGTAAGCTTTTTGATTAGAACTGGTGATAGCCATTTCATTCTTAAATTTATAGATACTTAGACCGAGGAAATACAATGAACGAAATTATATACAGCTTCCAAATAATTGTTCCTTTTTTTCTATTAGGAGCTTTCGGATATTTGGTAAAATATTTAGGAATCATTGACGAAGACTTTATCAATAAGGGATTAACCTTGAGCTTCAATTTCATTTTTCCTATTATGGTATTCAAAAAAATCTATACAGCGAATATCGTGTCCGGATTTAATGCGGAAGTCTTTATCTTCGGATTGATCGTATACATATCAATGATTGTTCTTGGCATTGTCGTGGCGGCCATCTATTCTAACGATAATTTCAAGCGCGGTTCCATTGCCTGCGGAATATTTAAGAGTAATTTTGTAGTAATCGGAATGCCTATCATAGAAAGCATGTATGGTCCTGAGGCTTCTGTAAACTTTGCGGCATTAACGCCCTTTTTAATCCCTGTGTATAATGTCGCATCTGTGATTGCATATACGATCTTTTCCCCTTCTCCATCTCAAAAAAAATTAAGCGTCAAAGAGATCCTGCTGACCATCATGAAAAATCCATTTATCATTTCTGTCGCAGCCGCTTCATTCATTCGACTTCTCCATATTCGTATCCCTGGAATATTTGTTAAGTGTGTGTCAGATCTGTCTTCAATGGCAACCCCATTTGCGTTAATATTGGTTGGCGGAATGCTGGAGTTAAATGATGTGAAACATAACTTACGAGATTCCATTACCACATGCCTTTTCCGGCTGATTCTCTTCCCCTTGGCTGCCGTTTGTATCGCGATATACATGGGCTTCCGAAATGAAGCCCTAATGACAATTCTTCTCTTAACAGGCGCACCAACCGCTGTCTCAAACGCAGCTTTTGCAAAGAACATGAAAGGCGATCACAAATTAGCCGGTGAAATTACCATGTTAAGCATGTTCCTATTCACCTTCACAATATTCCTGTTTATTTTGGTCCTAAAATTCGTCCATCTAATTTGAATTGAAATAAATATTTTCCAAAAAAATAAAATACCCTCCGTATTCAACTGATCTGAAGGAGTAAATAAACGATCCTTACTTCAGCTGAAATACGGGGGGTATTACATTTTACGAAACCATCCGGTCAATTCAATAAAGCGAAAAGAATTGCATTTCTAAATTCTGTCTAAGATAACGAAATCAATGATTTCTCACCATTCGCAATATATCTATCTTAGGCGAGGTACTTGTATGAATCTATGACACTAGGTACTGTTATCATATAAAATAGAGCCCAAAGCATATCGCTTTGGGCTCTATCCTGGCTCCCCC
>JARIAT010000069.1 GCA_029257715.1 Faecousia sp.
AAAGGAAATTACTCAGATTTTTTCTGGCATGGAAATCATATGCAATAAAATCAGGTCTGCCTAAAAAATTTGACAGCTGAAACGCCATAACAAAGCGAAACACCCAAGGAACCTTTGAATCCTTTTCTCTCAGCGCATTTTCAGCAAGCTGACCGCGAATCAGATCCGGGCGATGTTTTCTCAGCCAGATTGTGCATCTCGGGTCGAAGGATTCTAAGCAGTAGCTCCCCCGATAAGAATCCAGCAGATTACAAACCGTATCGCAAAGCTTCTCCGCATTTTCATCCGTTTTTAATTCGATAATCAGCGGGGCTTTTCCATTTACAGTTTCCAAAACCTCCTGAAGCGTAGGAATGGTCTGTTCCGTCCCCTGCAGGTGATATTGACGCAGCTGTTCCATCGTCAGATCCTCTATCTTTCCTTCGCATCCGGTAGTACGCATCAGCTCCGAATCGTGCATTACGCCAAGCCCTCCGTCTGCCAAAAGATGAACATCCAGCTCAGACCCATAACCAGATGCAACAGCAAGTCGGAATGCCTCCAGCGAATTCTCAGCCACTCCCTGCTCCAAATTATGCAGTCCTCTGTGTGCATATTTCCATCCTTGCAGCTTTTCGAGGTCTGGATGACCGGTTCTTCCACGCAAAGCCAGCAGATACAGTCCCACCACAATCAGTGCAATCATTAAAATTGTCATTTTCTACCTCTCCCATCAATCTTCCGCCTTCCTTCCAAATCATATTTCGGCGGACATTTCCCCAGAAACAATCAATTTCTTCGTTTCCCATTTCATTATAACTTCTTTTTAACGATTGTCCAGTAAATTTCTAATCCTATCACGATTAGATTTCATGATTCAGTCGTCCTTCGGATCCATTCGGCATTGATGGAAGCCATTGTCAAATTCTATTGTTTTGACCATTCTGGCACTAAAATATATACATTTCATTGTTGAAAACCACGTTCTTTTAGACTGTTTGTCAATTGATGTAAAAATATAAAGCCTGTAAAATAGAATTGGTAAAAAAGTGGTTCTTCCCTATTTATTTCCAATTGATTTTCACTGGATAACTCATAAATTACAGGAGGCAGTCGAATGGGTGGTTTTTTTGGCGCAATCGCCGATCATGATGTGACAATGGATGTATTTTTTGGAGTGGACTACCATTCCCATCTTGGTACTCGCAGAGGCGGTATGATTCTCTACGATGAAAAGCGCGGCTTTCAGCGTGAGATCCATAACATTGAAAATACACCTTTCCGCACAAAATTTGAACACAATCTCGATGAGTTTGTCGGTAATATCGGCATGGGCTGCATCAGTGATACCGACCCTCAGCCCTTGATCGTACGCTCTCATCTTGGACTTTACGCCATTACAAGTGTAGGTCTTGTCACCAATTCGGAGCAGCTGATTACCGAGTATTTTTCCGACCACAACCATCAGTTCATGGCTATGAGCTCCGGTAGTGTCAACGTAACCGAGCTTTTAGCCGCCCTCATCAATCAAAAGGATAATCTCGTGGACGGCATCCGTTATGCACAGAGCCTGATCGAAGGCTCTGCAACAATTCTGATTATGACCAAGGACAGTATCATCGCCGCCCGGGATCGGTTGGGCCGACTTCCTGTTCTGATTGGAAAAAGTGAGCATGGTCACTGCGTCAGTTTTGAGTCCTTTGCCTATCATAAGATGGGTTACGATGACGCTTATGAACTTGGCCCTCACGAAATTGTGCGCATTACCGCAGACACATGCGAAACCCTTGCTCCCGCCGGTAAGGAGATGAAGATTTGCTCCTTCCTGTGGACCTACTACGGCTACCCTAATTCCAATTATGAGGGAAAAAATGTCGAAGTCATGCGCTACCGCAATGGTGAAATTATGGCTCGGAATGACAAAGCCCGTAATATTGCTCAGGATGTGGATTATGTTTGCGGTGTACCTGACTCCGGTATTCCTCACGCCATTGGCTATGCAAATGAGAGCCACGCAAACTTCGCCCGTCCGTTTGTAAAATATACCCCCACCTGGCCTCGCTCTTTCATGCCCTCAAACCAGAGAGAACGCAGCCGCGTAGCAAAAATGAAGCAGATTCCTGTTCCTGAGCTGATTCAGGGGAAAAAGCTGCTGTTTGTTGATGACTCCATTGTTCGAGGCACACAGCTTCAAGAAACCGTCGATTTCTTATATGACAGTGGCGCGAAGGAAGTACACATGCGCTCTGCCTGCCCTCCCATTATGTATGGCTGCAAATACCTGAACTTCTCCAGTTCCAAATCTGAGATGGAACTTCTGGCACGCCGAACCATTCAAGAGCTTGAAGGTGATGAGGGCCAGAAGCATCTGGATGAATATGCCGATGCAAACACTTGCCGCGGTCAGTGTATGCTGAAAGCCATCTGTGAGAAATTCGGTTTTGATTCTCTCGGTTATCAGAGCCTTCAAGGTACACTGGAAGCAATCGGAATTGATCCTGACAAGCTTTGCACCTACTGCTGGACCGGTAAGGAATAAATTTTACAGAAAATCCCCACAGTTCGCATCGAACTGTGGGGATTCCTTTTCAAATTCTCGTTACAAGCTCGTCAAGCTCTTTTCTCTTTTTGGGGCGAAGCAGATAACCATCCGGTGCGTAGCCCAACACGATCACAAGTCGAACTGGATGTGTCAGACCGCAGATTTTCCGGACTTTCTCATCGTCGAACCACCCGAGGATGCAGCTCTCCAGCCCCTGAGAATTCGCCTCCGAAGTCAGATAGGCCGTCAAAATGCCAATATCAATTGACCGATAATCATTTCCTTTTATTTTTGATCCCACAGCCGCTGTCTTATTGTAGTTTTCCTCTGAAATAACGATAACAACCGGAGCCTGCACCGCAAATTTATTCATTCCGGGACCTTGGGTGGCAACAGCCACCTGATGCGCAGTTTCTCCTGTGCATACCGTTATGTGATAGGGTTGTCCGTTACAGGCAGAGGGGGCCAATCTGCCAGCCTGAAGCACTCTTTCCAATTTCTCAGGCTCCACCGCACGGTTTTCATCAAAGCTTCTGCAGCTTTGGCGGTTCATTGCTGTTTCCAAAAAATCCATTATTCTGACTCCTTTCTTTATAACAGCAGGGCGCATCGAAATGATGCGCCCTGCAAGTTTTACTTACCGGCAGATGTGTCAACATTCCCCAGCTTAATGGCGCTGTAATTCACATCCATCTCGTACTCATCCAGCATATCCTGCAAAATCTGGTGTCCCTTTTCCGTCATCAGATCTGCCCGAGCACTTTCCATCCATGCGGGACGGCTATGCTTAAAATACATCACATGATAGCCGTATTCGGTCTTTACAAGACCGGTATCCCCTTCGACACGGGCATCATCAAAGCACCAATCTTCAAAGGGCTTTACCATCTGGCCTTTGTAGATGCTCTCATACAGTCCACCATTCTGCTTGGAACCGGGATCCTGAGAATGCTCCTGTGCCAACGCTGCAAAGCTATCCTCCGTCTGATCTCCTGCCAAATATTCATCCAGCACAGCCTGTGCTGCGGCCCGACATGCCTCCCACTCCTCTTCGGAATATGTCACTGTTCCATTTTCGTCCGTGGTACCACCTTCCGGTGTGAAAAGAATGTGTCGTGCATCCACAAACTTTGTATCCAAAGTCAAGCCCTTTGCGGTATATTCATCACTATGTTCGTTAAAATAGTCCAAAAGTGCATCTTCACTGATGTCCACCCGCTCCAGTAGAGAGGAATAGTAGTTATGGCCCAGATAGTACGTGGTCATATAGCTAAGGTAGTCATCCATCGTCGCACCCTTGCCCATGTCTCCTTGCACCATCTGTTCTGCTGTTTCATAGCCATAATTAACCGCATTTTTCAGAAGTTCTTCGGGAATTGCCTGAATAGACTGCTCATACTCTTCGCTCAATTCATAGCCGGCCTCCTTTGCTTTCATAGCCAGCGTCTGATAATTGCGCCAGTTTTCAATGGCACCGTTCAGAAGAAACTGCTGCCAGGTCTGGCCTTCCTGAATGCTCACCTGAGTATCCAGACTCTGCATGGGATTTAAGCCCATAGCGCTGATATAGTTCCCGTACATATTCAGGAAATCATAGAAGGACATCCAGTAGTACACCTGAAGTTCCCCATTGGTAAGCTTTGCATCGCCAAGTGTTGCAACAACTGTATCTCTTGCCTCTACAATCTCCTCATCGGACACATAATAGCTTCCCTTGCAGGTGACATCATCAGGATTGCCATCTGCGGGAATGGTAGGCTCTGTGGTTTCCGCAGGCTGTGTGGACTCACCGACAGAAAATTGCGGATCGGGAGCGACATCCTTTGAGCCGCCTTTCAAGCCGCCCATAATCAATGCCACAACCACCGCAACTGCCAGAATTCCAAGAACCACCAGCAGTGCAATCTTTCCAGGTCCAATCCCAGCAGTACCGTTGGCTTTTTCCTGATGGATTCCATCGGAACCATCTTCGGTCTGCTCTTCGTTGGCCTGAACGGAGAGCTCCTGCTGATTAGAATTTTCCTCCTGCACTGCTGATTCCTGTTCCGTGGACTCCAGTGCCTCGACAGTCTCTCGGGAAATCTCCGCCTCACAATTCTCCTCCAAAGTGGGGGCCTGATTTTCCTCACTGTTATCAAAGCCGCAGTTGGAGCAAAGACTTACGCCCTCCTCCAATTCGGCCTCGCATTTTTTACACTTCATACGAAATCCTCTTTCCTCCGGATAGTCCGGTGCAAATTTGTTTTATTTTACCATGGCTGTCTATCAAAAACAAGGTAATCTCCGTTTATTTCAAATATTATTCACACTTATCAAAAACGCTGCCGAATTAATCGGCAGCGTTTGAAAAATCATCTTAATTCGTCCAAATTCTTAGAAAATGCGTCCAAGCATTCATCAATGAACCAATTGAGTTCCGGGCACTCCAAAGCTCTCATGGAGTCCATAATCTGCCGTGCGGCTGAATCAAACTCTGTGTTTCCGGTTTTCTGCTCTTCAACGCATTTAATATATGCCGCAAGTTTATCGGCAGCCTTTACAACCGGTGTCACCAGTTCATCATCTTCCAGTACGTCATGCTCGTAGCAGTGGCGAAGCTGCGGTGGCAGCATATCAAGCAGCCGCTCTCCGTAGATTCGTTCAACTTGTTTATACGCATTCCGAATTTCCGGATTATAGTATTTAATCGGTGTCGGCAGATCACCTGTCAGGATCTCAGACGCATCATGGTAAAGAGCCGCCACTGCACACCGATCCGGGTCAGGACCGTCTAAATGCAGAATTTCACGGCGAATCAGTGCCAGTGCATGGGCAAGCACGGCCACCTGATGACTGTGCTCTTGAATATTTTCAGAACAAGTATTACGCATCAATCCCCATCGGGTGATGTAGCGCATACGACTCATAAACGCATAAAATTCATTTGCCATGAATGCTTTCCTCCAGTATTCTTATCCTATCAATCAATTGGTCAGGAGCCTCGCAAAAATGCTCTGCCCCACTTTCGGCAAGCAATTGCCGATCTCGGAATCCCCATAAAACACTCAGGCATCTCATTCCACTGTTTCGTGCCGTCTTCACATCTACATCGCTGTCTCCCACATAAATGCAGTTTTCCGGACGTATCCCCAGCTTTAATGCCGTCTGAAGCACCATATCCGGAGCAGGCTTGCGAGGGCAGCCGATGATCTCTCCCCGAGTAACCGTAAACAGATCCCCAAAATAGTCTTTACATAGGATCTGCACCGCGGAATCCGGCTTATTGGAAACAACTGCCATTGGATATCCTGCTTCCTTTAAGCTTCGCAGCGCACCCAAAATTCCCACATACGGACCGGTGCATTCCCGGCAATGGTCTCGATAAAATGCTTCAAACATCATAAATGCCCGATCAATTTCCTGCTCTGCGCATCCCTGAGGCAGCGCAAGTTCCAGAAGTCTTCTCGCACCATTTCCGACAAATCTTCTGACTTCCTCCACTGAACGCTCCGGATATCCCAAAGCTGTAAGCACATGATTCGTCGCATTTTTTAGATCCTCAATTGTATTGAGAAGCGTTCCGTCCAAATCCCAAATAATTGCTGTATCTTTCATGGTTTACCCCCTGTTTTTAAGCAGGCGAATATCCTCCCCTACAAAGGCCACCCGACGATAGCTTCCCCGAAGTCGGGAGGCTATCTGTGGAGAATACCGCCGCGGCAGGTCATCCATATTTAGATTTGTGGAAATAATGGTGGGTTTTCCGCTGAGAAGCCGATCGTTTACAAGGCCATAGAGTGCTGCCGTTACAAACTGTCCGGGCAGCTCCGTTCCCAAATCATCCACAATCAGCAGATCACATACCGTATATTTTTCGGCTGCATGTCGATTCTCATCATTGGCCTCAAACCGAGCTTTCTCCAATACCGCAAAAAGGTGACCTGCGCTTTCATACACGACACTGAAACCAGAATCCGCAACTTTCCTTGCGATACAGGCCGACAAGAAGGTTTTGCCAAGCCCTGTATTTCCCGAGAAAAGCAGACTTTCAGAGCGAAGGCTAAAATCCATCGCATAACGCTTACAGGTTTGGAACGTCTTCTCCATAATCGCTCTCGCGGAAAAACCAAGCTTCGCATCCACATAGTTCGGATAGTACTCCAGTCGAAACTGGTCAAAGCTTTCTCTCCCCACATTTAGGAAAGTAAGCTCCTTTTTCTGTTCCTGCCGACACAATTCCGCCAGGCACTCGCACATCGTACTCCCCACATATCCGGAGCCTCCGCAGATTTCACAAATTGGACGCTCATCCAGGAATCCCTCCTCGAACGTCGTATCCACAAGCCACTGCCGCTCGTTCTGAAGTGCTTTATTTTCCTGTCTGGCATTCTCCATCATTTCGACCGCATTTTCTCCCGCAAAGGCAGCCTGAGCAGCCTTGGCCATAGAAACCCGGAGAAGGCGGTCAATTTCCCGAAGTCTTGGAACTTTTTCATAGGCAATTTCCAGATGTTCGCGATTTTCCCGATCACGTTCATCCTTGTCTTCCGCCAGACGACGCCGGGCACGGGCTACCACTTCAGCACTGTATGCCATGATTATTCCTCCTGCATCATTCTTGCAATCGCAGCCTGCTCATCCGCATCCAATTCCCGGCGCTCCGTCCGCTGGACCGGTTTGTGGTCAGCCGCAGCGATCACTTCACCATTATGTAATCCCGCTTCATGCCAGTTTTTGAGGATACTGTTCATATACGGCCACTTGAGTCCACCGGTATTGATACAGGTGCGCTCATAGGCCAAGGTAATTGCGGCATCGTCAAACCCCATATTAGCCCACTGATCCGCATAGCGTTCCTCCGCCTGTGTTAATCGGCGACCACGAATTTGAAGCAGATGTTTCATATGCGCCATCCGCTGATTGTGAACATTCTGGGTCTGAATATAAGCTGCAGCCTCTTCCAGCGAGTCAATTCCATGCTCTGCCCAGGAATACGCTTCTTTTTCGATACTGCGCAGCGAGGGCATTCGGTTACTTCCACGCTCTCTGGCTCGCTCTTTACAGTAGGTTATCAGCACAGAAATCACATCCGGAGTCATACCCAGATATCTGGTAAATCCCAGCAGAATTTTCAGTTCCTCCGTATTGAGGCTCTTACCTAACACCCGCTGCACTTCACCGTAGAGAGAACGAAAGGATGTGTCTCCGTCCATAGCATCAAACACATCCTGCTCTGTGTAGTTTGGGCGCTCACCGGCCGGAATCATGCTTCTGTGATCCTCCGGCCAAAGTCCCATCTGCCGCAGCGTGGCAGTGGCACAGCTAATACGGCTCTCCGTCATAGAAAGTACACGAGCCGCTTCCACAGGATCATTCCCACAATGAATATAAAGATAAAGTATTGCTGCGTCTCCGCTGCAAGTTGCCAGAAGACGCTGTGTATCCTCCCGTGGAATCCGTACTTCTGTTACATTCATACACGCACCTACTTTCTATGGATTCGTCATTATTTTATTATAGCACAGCTTTTCTCCCAATACAACTGTAAAACCGACCTTCTAAATTGAGAATATATGGTTAATCTTATCTCAATCAGCAAAAGAATCCGGACCTTCGGTGAAAGGCCCGGATTCCCGATATTTTTCATTGCAGTTCTGCTAGGATAAAGAGGCAGCTGGAACATTCCCGATGGTATCCATCGGAAGCTCCGCACAGCGATTTCCTCGAAGCAATCAGCAGTCTTTTTTGCAGCCCAAAACTTAATTGGAGGTATTCATGGAAGACTTTCTTAACATCCTCATTCCAGTAGCCCTTGCCATCGCATTTCTTCGTCTGTGTATGGCCCAAATAAAATGGATCTGGAAACTCGGAATCAATTCCCTTGCAGGTTTTATCAGTCTTTGGCTATTGAATTTGATCTCAGGCTACACCGGAATCTTCTTCCCTATAAACTTTCTGACCGCCTGCATCGCAGGATTTCTGGGAATTCCGGGGATTCTATTACTGACCCTTTTGCAGATTATCCCTTAAAATAACGAACTGCGGATTCGAACAGTTTCATGTCAAATTCGCCGGGTACATTCTTATAAAGGCCATGGCCCTTCCGTTCAGAGTGTCCCATCTTTCCAAGAACTCGGCCGTCCGGAGAAGTGATGCCCTCAATGGCAAAGATCGAGCCATTGGGATTAAAGTGGACATCTGTTGTGGCGTTTCCGTCCAGATCCACATACTGGGTAGCAATCTGACCATTTTCAGCCAGCTTCCGAACCAGCGCTTCATCCGCAAGGAAACGCCCCTCGCCATGGGAAATCGGCACTGTTACAATCTGCCCCACTTCCATACCACTGAGCCAGGGACTCATATTGGAAGCCACACGTGTCCGAACCAGACGAGACTGGTGACGCCCGATCACATTGTGTGCCAATGTGGGGAATTCTGCATCAGCATCCAAAATCTTACCATAAGGAACAAGACCCAGCTTAATCAGGGCCTGGAAGCCGTTACAAATGCCCAGCATCAGGCCATCCCGGTCATTGAGCAGATGTTCGACCTGTTCCTTGACTGCGGCATTGCGGAAAAATGCGGTAATAAACTTACCGGAGCCATCCGGTTCGTCACCGCCGGAGAATCCGCCGGGAATAAACACCATCTGAGATTCCGACAGCTTTGAAGCAAACGCCTCAACACTTCTGGAAATCGCATCAGCATTCTTGTTGCGGATCACAAAAATCTCTGCATCCGCGCCTGCATCGGTCATCGCCTTGGCAGAATCATATTCGCAGTTCGTACCGGGGAATACAGGAATCAGAACCTTGGGACGTGCAATTTTCACTGCCGGAGCCACGCGCTTGATTGCCTCAAAAGAGACATTTTCCACAGGTACCTTAGCATCGGGGATGTTGCAGGTGTAGACGCTCTCAAGCTTATCCTCATACTCCTTGAGCAGCTTGCAGCCGCAAATCTTCTCTTCACCATAGGTAAATGCCCGCTTCTCTGTAATTTCACCGATCAGCTTGCCCTCTGCATCACCGGACATCTCCAGTACAAAGCTGCCATAGCACAGACCGAACAGTTCTTCAAGCGTGCAATCCGGATGGAATGCAAAGCCAAAACCGTTGCCAAATGCCATCTTCATGACGGCTTCTGCAACACCACCCATGCCGGGCGTATATGCACTGACAGCCTTACCGGAACGCAGAAGTTCCGTGACATAGTGAAACAGTGCCAGCTGAGATTCCGCAACCGGCAGACCATTTTCATCATACTCAGGCTTCAGCAGGCAAACCTTGTTGCCAGCCTTCTTAAACTCATTGGAAACAATATGATTGACATTTTCCGTCGTAACCGCGAAAGACACCAGCGTAGGCGGAACATCCAGATCCTCAAAGGTACCAGACATGGAGTCCTTTCCGCCAATAGCTGCAATCTTCAGATCCATCTGTGCATTAAATGCACCCAGCAGCGCCGCCAGAGGCTGACTCCATCGTTTAGGATCGTGTCCGACACGCTTAAAATATTCCTGGAATGTCAGATACACATCCTTAAAGTCAGCGCCGGTAGCCACCAGCTTTGCTGCGGATTCTACAACCGCAAGATATGCACCGTGGTAGGGGCTGTGCTCTGTGAC
>JARIAT010000082.1 GCA_029257715.1 Faecousia sp.
CAGCTGCCCCATATCAGTCTGGATCCCCCAAAGCGGCTGATCGGACGAAATACCGTGGACTGTATGCGCTCCGGTATCATTTATGCCACAGCAAGCAGTCTGGACGGCCTTGTGGAACGGATTGAAAACGAACTCGGACAGTCATGTACCCTCATCACCACCGGTGGACTGTCCAAAGTTATTGTCCCCTTTTGCAAGCGCAATATGGTGATCGACGATCATCTTCTCCTAAAGGGACTGATGATTATTTATGAGAAAAACAAAGCATAAGCAAGCTGCCGCACCTTGGGCAGTTTTCCATGCGGATTTGCTTTGATTTTCAACCTAATTTAAGATATTCCCAGCAAAAGGGGCGGCTATAAATAGCCGCCCCTTTTGAAGATTTTCCTTCTTGTTATGGTTCCATTTTCACCATTGGATTCGTCGATAGATCTTTGCTTAACCGTTCTCGCGATCTCCTTCCATCCGATAACCGACTCCCAGCTCGTTGATGATATACTTTGGAGCACCGGGCTTTACTCCAAATTTGCGGCGGATATTGGCCATATTGACCTGAAGGCGCTTGACGCTTCCTTCATCCTGATAGCCCCAAATTCCCTTGATAATCGCAGAGTATGTCATCATCTTTCCACAATGTTCCGACAGCAGCGCCACAATATTATATTCCGTCTGGGTTAGCTTCACCCGCTGACCGGAAATCGTCACCTGACGGGCATCGTAATCAATGACCAGATCCCCCACCACAAATTTCGCCCCCGGCCGTCGGCCGCTGGAACTGGTGCGGTTGTTTCGGAGTGTCGAACGAATTCTAGCCAGCAATTCCGCATTTCCAAACGGCTTTGTCACATAGTCATTGGCACCATGATCTAGTGCTAAAACCTTATCTCTTTCATCCATCCGAGCAGACAGTACGATCACCGGAATCGATGACTCTCGCCGCAGATCATCCAGCACTGTCATACCATCCATATCCGGCAGACCCAGATCCAGTATAATGAGATCCGGATGGTACGAGCTGTACATCAACTTTGCCATCTCTCCATTTTCCGCCAGTACCACCTGATAGTCAGCATTCTCCAGCATGGTTTCCACAAAATTGCGAATATTGGCCTCGTCCTCTACCAAGAGGATTTTATATTTGTTGTTCGTCATCGTCAGCCTCCTCAATATCCATGGTAAAGCGGAAAACAGCTCCGCCTTCTCTGCAATTCTCCGCACTGATATCCCCTCCGTGCGCCTTAATGATGGTCGCACACACGGACAGCCCAATACCAGCATTGCGTCTACGGTTATCTCCATTTGAATCAGGCTGCGGACCTGCTCCTGTAAAAAGTTTTTTCAGTCTTTCCTCGGGAATTCCACAGCCGTCGTCTTTTATTTCAAAAATCGCCCGTTTTCCAAGAACATACACTTGAAATGATAACTTGTTCATCCCCTTTGCGTGCTGCACAGCATTTTCCAGAATATTGATAATTACCTGTTCAATCAGCATTGCATCCATTGGAATCATCACAATTTCATCGGGAATCTGAATTTCTAAGTGCTGATTTGGATATCGTTTCTGAAATTTTAACACAACTGCGTCAATCAGTTCATCCAGCACGATTGGAGTCTTGATAATTTTGACTTTTCCACTGTCAATTCTTGTAATCGACAACAGATTTTCAACCATACGGATGAGCCACTGGGTATCCTCCTGAATGCCTTTTAGAATCCGCACCTGTTGTTGCGCCGACATCTGCGTCTGATTTTCAATTAAAATAGAGGTCGATCCATAGATTGTTGTCAAAGGAGTCCGCAAATCATGGGATACCGCCCGCAGCAGATTTGCACGCATACGCTCCTTTTCGCTCTCTGCCTTTACCGCATCCTGAATCTTTAGTTTTGATGTCAATGCGCTGGTAGACAGCGCAATCACAAACATCACCAAGGCCGAGATGATATTTTCAGGAACTGAAAAATTCAGGAAATAATATGGCGTCGTAAACGCATAGTTAAATGCCAGCATACACACGACTGCTGCTGCCATTCCGAAAAAGTAGCCGTCTGTCCACAGAGAAACCAAAAATACCGCAAATATAAATACATTGGTTATCTGCTCTGATCCCCCGAAGATTGCCTGAAATCCAAAACATAAGAGAACTGCCATCCATATAATCATCACTGTTACCAGCAGATCTCTCCAGAATCTACCTTTAATAAGCATCCGCTCCCTTCTTTTTTATCATATCATAAAATTCAGCGGAAAGATATCCTCTCAAATTATACCATCCCATCAATTAAGAAACGGTAAAGTTCTTCTGCGCCATCTCTTCCATTTTCGATTACAGCTCCGAAGTTTTATCCCAGCATCTCTCACCTATACAAAAATTCGGTCAATGGCAGAACTGCCATTGACCGAATTAAATCAAATTAAAATTACAGCTTAACCTTCTTGTCGAAGAGAATCTTTGCAACTGCCATGGTGCCCAGAATCGAACCCAGAATCAGGATGTAGCTGGGTCTGGTACCTGCGGGTGCAGGCAGCCAATCCAGAGCGCCGGTATTATAAATCAGGCGCACGCCATAACCAATGACAACAGCAATGCAGGCCAGCTTCTGTCTATTCAGCGCAAACTGAGCCAGAAGGCTGCCAAACAGTGCAGGAACGAGCATGTTGATTGCATTCAGAACACTTTCCGGAATCTGAGACAGCAGTGCAGCACCCAAAATCGCTCCCAAAGTGATGGTAACCAGATTGACAATAACGGACATTGCGATACCGATGGTGGAGAAGATTGCACTCTTTTCGGTACCAGGCTCAGCACCGCCAGCTTCCTGCGCTGCTGCGGAGACCGGAACTCTCAGATTGGAAATGTTACCTGCAACGAAGGACATAAAGGTTCCGGGTGCACCCAGAACAGGGAAATAGGAGATGGTATTGCTGATCCAAGTAATCACAACATTACATCTCAGGGCACAGGCTGCTGCGATGGCCGCAACACCGGGAAATACGCCAAACTTTACCCAAAGAACGATTGCAAGCAAAAACGAACACGCAACAGCGGCATAGTTGGTAATTGCACCCCATTTATAAATGTAAGGCAGAAATTCTTTTTCATAGCACTCGCTATGTTCGATATTCATGTTCTTTTCTTCCATTGTAATACCTCTTTCTTACACAATCATACCGACACCCATGCCGATAAACATGGCAATCGTGATACCCCAGTCGCGAATCCAAGACTTCTTAGCCTTCTTATTATAGGAAGAAATCAGGAACATCGCGATAAAACCAACGACAGTAGCAGTCATCTTTCCGTTCATATACAGCGTGTTGTCCTTGGTAATGATATAACCGGAGGTCAGGTAGGAATAAGCACCCAGCGCAGCCGCTGCGGAGAAGATCGGCAGGAAGTTTCTGCCATCCTTCTTGCTGGAACTGTTGACCATCTTGTTCTTGATCTTTTCCATTCTGGGCGTCATAATGGTCGCAACCAGAGTCCAGCCGCCGGCAACAATGGACATAACCCACGCAACATTGCCCAAAGCTTGCAGGGTCATGTTTTCGGTACCGATCTGGCAGCCAACAACATCACATGCGATTGTTGCGGAAGTCATATCTGCGGAAATATTTCCGATCATGGCAGCGGAAAGCCAGCCGATGGGGCCGCCCACAGAAGTCAGCAGAGCAACCATGCCTGCCATAACCGCAATAGACGGACCGATGGATGCAATCAGGCTGACCTTTGCAACCTTAACGAATGTTTCATGCTCGATACCCAGCTGCTTGCCGGTATGAATTGCCTTCTTGGTAAAAATGGCCGACTGAAACAGGATGATGCAGATGGGGATCATTGCTGCAATCCACAGCGACCAATGATTGGCTACTTTAAAAAACTCCATTTCTTTTCCTCCAAATTACTTCACTAACAATTTTTTCAAAACCGTAATAAATGCCGCCATGGAATATTGCAGACAGTCCTCCTCAATGTCGAACTTCGGATGATGACCGCGGTAAATGATACCACGTTCCTCATTCTTAGAACCAAAGTAGAAGTTACAGGCTTTCAATTTCTTGGTGTAGTACGCAAAATCTTCCGTACCCATGGTAGCTTCTGGTCTTTCCAGAACATTCTCTGCGCCAACAACCTCGATACAGGCTTCCTTCACAATTTCGGTCACCTCCTGATTGTTGCACAGGGACGGGACATTGAGATTGATTGTCACTTCGGACTCGATTTCATGCAGTTCGCAAACCTTGTCAACAATTTTCTTCATCTTGCTGACCGTATATTCTCCTACCTTGTCATCGAATACTCTGACCGTTCCGGCCATCTTCAGTTCATTGGGAATGACGTTGGTAGTGTTCTCAATGCCTGCATTCAGCGAACAGATAGAAATAACAATCTGAGACATGGGATCAACCTCGCGGCTGACAATATGTTGAAAATCATTGATAATCTCTGTGCTGATAACAATCAGATCCTTACCGGTATTGGGCCGAGCGCCGTGACAGCCCTTGCCTTTCAGCGTGATAAAGAAATCGTAGGACGCAGCGTTTGCATAGCCG
>JARIAT010000088.1 GCA_029257715.1 Faecousia sp.
CCGGTGCCCATAATATCCACCGCCTGCTGAAACATAGCGCTCCAATTTAGATTTACAAAATCGGTATTCTCCATCAGCCATTCACCAAGTTCCGGATGATCGTTCAAGAACCCCCGAGCGGATTCATCCATTTTTTTCAAGAATGGCGGGAACTGAAGCGCTATGGTTTGAACCGTCTCTTCCAGCTGAGGAATCAAAAGATAGAAAACAAATGCAAAAATTAAAACAATCATACAGAATGTTAAAATCAATGCAATTAGGCGCGTGGCTTTCCCATCGTACACCTTACGAATATTCCGCTCGAAAGCGCGCATCGGTACATTTACTACGAATGCCAGTGCTGCGCCCACGGTAAATGGATGCAGCAGAGTGATCAGCGCACCATAAGCCGCACGGACTCGCTCTGTGGAATGCAGAAGCCAGTATAGCACGATACAGCCCGCTACGCCCACGAAAATACTTCGCAATGTTTTTTTATCCAGCATTTGATCCTCCTTAGGGTATCGAATTTATCCGCGAGCTGCCAAACGTCTCAGATCCTCACAGAATTCATCGACAAACTCAGGTCGTGTCCCCCAGCTCGTGCACAGACGGATGCAGCTGTGGGTGTCATCTACCCGGTACTGATAGTTATAGATATATTTTTCGGATAATTTCTCCAAGAGGGCATCGGGGAAAATGGGGAAAATCTGATTTGTAGGACTCTTCACCTGGAATGAAAATCCCAGTTCCTCAATTACAGCCTGAAGCTTCTGGGCAAGATCCACTGCTTCCTTCGCAATCTTTACGTAAAGTCCATCCTGGAACAGAGTCTCAAACTGAATGCCAAGCAGTCTGCCCTTTGCAAGCAGTGCACCTCTCTGTTTGATGATATAGCGGAAATCCTCCTTCAGGGCAGGATTGACAATCACCAGTGCCTCGCCGAACATTGCGCCGATTTTTGTGCCGCCAATATAAAATGCGTCTGCTAAATGTGCAAGATCCGCAATGGTGACATCATTCTGCTCGCACGCAAGTCCATAGCCCAGACGTGCACCGTCTACGTAGAGATACAACCCCAGCCGCCGGCAGGTCTCAGAAAGGGATTCCAGCTCTGCCTTAGTATACAGCGTCCCCAGTTCGGTAGGCTGGGAAACATAAACCATCTTAGGCTGAACACAGTGAACAAAGCCTTCATCGCTGCGATGCAGCTCAATCAATTCCTCTACCTGCGCTGCAGCGATCTTTCCATCCTCATTGGGGGAAGAGACCGTAATTACCTTGTGACCGGTGCCTTCAATTGCACCCGTCTCATGAACATTCAGGTGACAAGTCGTTGCGCCGATGACACCCTGATGGGGACGCAGCGCAGCTGCAATCATGACCAAATTGGTCTGAGTACCGCCTACCAGATAATGAACTGCGACGTTTTCATCGCGGCATTCCTTGCGAATTAGGTCGGTTGCACTGGCGCAGTAGTCATCCAGGCTGTAACCGGGGGCCTGAATCATATTCGTCTCAACCATTCTCTGAAGAATTTTTTCGTGACAACCTTCGCAGTAATCGCAGCTTAAATTAATCATAATTTCCTCCTAAACGTCTCTCTGAACGCTTTTCTCTTTAGAATCAGCTACATTATATGCAGTCCTTCTCACACTGTCAACAGAGCCAAAAGACTGGCTATTGCCAACTTGTACAGGAAAGAAAAACGTTTAAAAATATTCGGAAAAGAGTATTTTTTAACATTTGCTACATATACTATTTCCGAATATTTACGGAGGAAATCGTGTTTTTATGGTCCTAATCAGCGTTTAAACTAAAAAACAGGTTCTTATCACGAATTTTTCCACATATTATTCAGTTTTCAATGTATTTTATCATATCACTCGTTCTTTTTCAAGTAGTGTCCTTGTACTGCGGACACGTAATCTTGAGCGGTGGTTCTTTTGTTTTGGCAAAAAAATTTTTGTGAGATAAGCCGAAAAATATACCAAAAGTTTCGGTTTTGCTTTTTATAAAACCGCAATTTGCCTGTATATTATTTATAAATATCGCTTTTTTCATATTATTCGATATTATTCTATCGGAAAATATTCAGATATTTTTATAAAGCCATTTGCTTAATTTTTACGAAAAACCATATTTTGTTTTATTTTTCGTGAAATTCAAAATATGAAAAAGAATATTATTTTTTCAATATTTTTAAAAAATCTTCCAGCAGCATCCACATTTTCTCTATGCCTTCTTCCGAAACCGAATAATCGAATTTCAATTTCATTTATCATTTTCATATGTATCTGGCGTTATATTTTCTTTACTTTCTTTTAGCAAGATCCCTCTTATCAGTGTTTTTTTCGCAAATTATGTCCGTATATCACGGTCATTTTATTTCGTATATATCCTTCTCCCTGTTTCCGCTATGACCATGTCGGAAAGTTTCTACTGAATTCTTCCCCACGTATACTCCGGCACATTATAGTGCCGGAGTATACGCCGCACGATTTTTAGAGGTCATCGACATCCTGAACCGGCTGTTCCATTGGATTCAAAGGCAGCCCCGTATAGCTCCCTTCCGGATCCGTAATCGGCCCATGATAGGTTGCATCCGGTCCCACCGGCCAAAAAATTTCCTGGTGCGTATTACTTTTATGCTTTTTCATATTTCCACCTCCACGGATAAGTTGTCCAAAATTCGACAGTCTATCCATAAAAACCACAAAGAATATTCTGTATGATCCAGTGGATATTTGCACACTTTCCATTGATTTCTGAAGAATCCTGTGATAGTATGTAATTTTGTAGAAATGTATATCGAACCAAGCAAAAGAAATGAGGTACTTTCCATGTTGGAATTGAAGAATCTTTGCTATACAGTACCCGACGGACGAGGTATTTTAAACGACCTGACCCTCGACATTCCTGATAAGCGTTTTGTGGTGATCACCGGCCCTAACGGCGGCGGTAAAACCTCCCTTGCACGGACGATCATGGGAATCAACAAGCCCACAGGCGGTCAGATTATTTGGAATGGTACTGATATCACTGAAATGAGTGTATCAGACCGCGCTAAGCTCGGCATCAGCTACGGATTTCAGCAGCCTCCCAGATTCAAGGGGATGCGTGTTCGAGATCTGCTGAGCATTGCCGCAGGGACAGATCTAAGCCACGAAATGGCATGCAGCTACCTGACGCAGGTGGGTCTTTGCGCCAGAGACTATATTGACCGGGACGTTGATGCTTCCCTTTCCGGCGGTGAGGTGAAGCGCATTGAGATCGCTACCATTCTGGCACGTCGCAGTGAACTGATGATTTTCGACGAACCGGAAGCCGGAATTGATCTGTGGAGCTTCGCTCGCCTGACTGAAACCTTTCAGGACATCCATGACCGCAAAGAAGCTACCATCATTATCATCTCTCACCAGGAACGGATCATCCGTCTGGCTGACGAGATTATTTTACTGGCCAACGGCAATGTGACTGACCGCGGAGATGCTGCGGAAATATATCCCAAACTGATGGGCATGACTGTCAGCGGCTGCAATATGCTGGAGGTGAACCGCAAATGCTAAATGATATTCAAAAGCACATTCTGGAAGTTGTCTCCGGTATGACTGCAAACGCTGAAGGTGCCGTTAATATCCGTGCAAACGGTCAGCGTGCCTACCATTCAAACTCTGAGCATGTTCGGATCGAGGCAAAAGCAGATAAGCCCGGAATTGATATTTATGTAGAGCCGAATACCGTCATGGACCACGTCTATATTCCTGTTGTGATTACGGAAGATGGGATGCACGATACCGTCTATAACGACTTCTATATCGGCGAGGGTGCAAACGTTGTTATCAGTGCCGGATGTGGTATTCATAACTGTGGCAGCAGCTGTGATACCGAGCATCAGGGAATTCACACCTTCCATGTTGGAAAAAACGCTGTCGTAACCTATACTGAGGTTCACTACGGCGAGGGTGAAGGCTCTGGTAAACGAATTCTCAATCCCCAAACCGTCCTCTATCTGGAGGAGGGCGCAAAAGTAACTCTGGAAACCTCCCAAATCCGTGGTGTTGATGATACCAAGCGTTACACAAAAGCCGTTCTCTCCGGTGACGATTCCGAGATTCTGGTGCAGGAGAAGTTGCTGACACATGATACTCAATATGCCGAATCCGACATGGAAATCTTCCTGAACGGAAAAAACACCCGTGCGCAAGTAATTTCCCGTTCCGTTGCGCAGGACTCCTCCGCTCAGGTCTTTTATCCAAAGGTCGAGGGAAATAATGAATGTTTCGGCCACGTTCAGTGTGATTCTATTATTATGGGATCGGGAAAAGTTCGTTCCATTCCCGCCATTGCCTGTAACCACGTAGATGCCTCTTTGATCCACGAAGCCGCAATTGGAAAAATCGCCGGTGATCAGATTTTGAAACTGCAAACTTTGGGTCTGAGCTACGAGGAAGCCGAAAGCAAAATTCTGGAGGGATTACTTCGCTGATGATAGATATTACCCTG
>JARIAT010000060.1 GCA_029257715.1 Faecousia sp.
ATTTAGACTCTCTAGAGAAACAGATGGACTTTAGGGTTTTGTTAAGTGATAACCAGCCAGCGCTGTGTTGGAAAATCGATTCGTAAAAAGGATGCCATGCAGCTTCTGCAAGGCAAGCCTGTGTATGTGGATGATATCACGAGAACAGATGCACTGGTTGTCAAGGTTCTGAGAAGTCCTCATGCCCATGCGCTCATTGAGGAGATCCGCACGGATATCGCTATGAAGGTTCCCGGTATTGAGGCAATTTATACCTATCTGGATGTCCCACAGAAACGTTTTACGATGGCCGGTCAGACTTATCCCGAGCCGTCTCCCTATGATCGACTCCTGCTGGATCAGAGAGTCCGTTTTGTCGGGGATGCGGTGGCGATTGTGGCAGGTGAAACGGAGAAGGCAGTTGATAAAGCGATGAAGCTGATTAAGGTGCGTTATCAGGTGCTGGAGGCAGTTCTCGACTTTCATCAGTCCAAGGACAGCTCCGTTTTGGTGCATCCGGAAGAAAGCTGGAAGTCACTTTGCCCCGTGGGAGCAGATAATCACCGCAATCTCTGTGCTTCCGGTTCGGAAGAAATGGGAGATGTTGATGCAGTTCTCAGAGACTGCGATCATGTGATCGATCACACGTACCATATCAAGGCCTGTCAGCAGGCGATGATGGAGACATTCCGAACCTATACGGAGATGGACCCCTATGGCAGACTTCATGTAATCAGCTCGACGCAGGTGGTTTTCCACTGCCGCAGAATCATTGCAAATGCACTGGATATCCCTAAATCCAAAGTCCACGTGGAAAAACCTCGCATTGGTGGCGGCTTTGGTGCAAAGCAGACAGTGGTAGCGGAAGTTTATCCGGCTTTTGTCACTTGGAAAACGGGCAAACCTGCCAAAATGATCTACTCCCGCAAGGAGTGCCAGATTGCGGCTTCACCCCGTCACGAGATGGAAGTTCATGTTCGTCTGGGTGCTTCAAACGACGGTACAATTCGGGCAATCGATATGTTTACCCTGTCTAATACCGGGGCATATGGTGAGCATGGCCCTACGACGGTCGGCTTGTCCGGACACAAGGCGATTCCTCTCTACACTACCAATATGGAAGCTTATCGCTTTGCGTATGATGTTGTGTATACCAATCGCCAGTCTTCCGGCGCATATCGTGGATACGGTGCAACGCAGGGACTGTTTGCGGTGGAAAGCGCCGTAAACGAGCTGGCGGATCAACTGGGTATGGATCCGGTCGAGATTCGGAATCGAAATATTGTTCGGCAGGGAATGAAAATGCCGGCTTACTATGGAGAGACAACGGTGGCCTGCGCCCTTGATCGCTGCATCAGCCGCTGCAAAGACATCTTTGACTGGGACGAGAAATTTCCCGTCCGTGATATGGGAAATGGAAAGGTACGTGCCGCCGGCATCGGTCTGAGCATGCAGGGCTCCGCGATTCCCGGTCTGGATGTGGGATCGGCTACAATTAAACTTGGGGATGAAGGCTTCTTCATCCTAATGATCGGAGCTGCAGATATGGGCACCGGATGTGATACGACCCTTTCTCAGATTGCGGCCGAGACGTTGGAATGTGATGTGGATGACATTGAAGTTTTTGGCGCAGATACCGATGCATCGCCCTATGATTCCGGCTCCTATGCTTCCTCGACGGCATATCTGACCGGAAAAGCTGTGGAAAAGGCATGCATCGAGCTGAAAGAGCATCTGTGTGAGATTGCGGCACAAATTCTCAGCTGTAAACCGGAGGAACTGGAATTCCGCGGAGATGGTGCATATAGACTTGCGGATGGTGCATTTGTCTCCCGAAAAGATATTGCCACCAAATCCATGACACATAATCCTGTTGCAGCTCAGGCGACCGTCAGTCATACTTCTACCGTATCACCTCCTCCCTTTATGGCAGGAATGGTAGAGATCGAGCTGGATCGTGAAACCGGAAATGTGGAAGTGCTGAATACATGCGCCGTAGTGGACTGCGGTCGTCCGCTGAATCCGAATCTGGCGAGAATTCAGGCAGAAGGCGGAATCGTTCAGGCACTCGGTATGGCATTGACTGAGAATGTCACCTATACGGATGATGGGCGAGTGATGGAGGATTCTTTTATGCAGTATAAGATTCCGAGCCGTCTCGACGTGGGTAAGCTCCGTGTTGAATTCGAGGATAGCAATGAACCTACCGGCCCGTATGGCGCTAAATCCATCGGGGAAGTGGTTATTAACACAACCGCTCCGGCGATTTGCCACGCCATTTATCGGGCAACAGGGGTATGGCACAGAACGCTTCCGATTACTCCGGAGGATATCCTGATGGGCGGAGCAGATGACTAAGCATCTTATCTATCTGGCATCCGGAAACTCCAACCGCTTTGGAGAAAATAAGCTGTTGGTTACAGCAAATGGAAAACCGTTGTATCTTCATGGGCTGGAGCAGCTCATCAAGGCAGCTGAGGGAGATCCAGCGTGCGTCGTTACTGTGGTTTCGCGGTATCCGGAGATCCGCAGTACAGCGCGTCAGATGGGGCTCAGGGCAGTTGACTGCCCTGAGAGCAGGAATGGCTTATCCTATTCGATTAAAGCAGGAATTCATGGGGCAGGTCCTTGTTCAGGAGACGATTTCCTGATGTTTATTTGTGCGGACCAGCCGAATTTAACAGCGGCTTCTATTCGTAAATTGTTGGATCACGCAAGCCCCGGGGTGGAAACCGCCAGACTTTTCTGGGGAGATTCCCCGGGAAATCCGGTGCTTTTTTCAGCAGCGCTCATTCCGGAGCTGATGCAGCTGCAGGGAGATCAGGGCGGCGCGGCGGTTGTAAAAAATCACCGGTGTCTTCCTGTTCAGGCGGATCATTGCGGTGAATTAGAGGATATCGATTTTAGAGAGGATCTTCTGACAGTCCGCGCACCCTAAATATAAAAAGGCTTGCCGAAGATGAAATCACAGGTTCCTGTGCGGTTTCCATACGGCAAGCCTTTTCGTTCAGTTATTTGGTTTTGATTTTGGGAGAAGCAGATTTAAAAGCACGGCAGCGATTGTGGCAATCACCACAGGGGATTTTCCGAAAATTGTGGTGATTTCGGGTGGAAAGGCGGCCAGAGATGCAGGAGCCTGAGAAATGCCCATTCCCAGTGCCACAGAAAGTCCGACAATAGAGGTGTTTCGATAACTCATCTCAGAAGAGGTGATGAGCTTGATTCCGGTCATCGCAATTGTAGCAAAGACAGAAAGCGTCGCTCCACCCAATACACATTGAGGAATGGTTGTTAAGACAGCAGCGAATTTCGGTAGAATTCCTGCAAATCCCAGAATGACAGCAGCCAGACCCAAAACACAGCGGTTAATGACTTTTGTTGTAATCACAATTCCGACGTTTTGGCTGAAGGTTGCGGTGGGGAGTCCGCCGAAAAGTGCTCCAATAAGATTGCTTACACCGTAACCAAGAATTCCATTTTGTAATTCTTGGTCGTTGGGCTGACGATCCATGGCCCCGCTGGTTGTGGCGGAATAGTCTCCGATTGCCTGTATGGAATTGATTGCGAACAAGATTCCGATGGCAATGCAGCTGGAAAACTCAAACTGGATGCCAAAATGCAGGGGATCTGGAAACTGCAAATAACCTGCCTGATGAATACTTTCAAAATGGACAAGACCAAATGGAATTGATACCAAGTATCCGGCGATTATGCCAATCAGAATCGAGGCCAGCTTCCATATGCCTTTTCCAAAATGGTTGAGAGCAGTAACGACAGTCAGTGTAAACAGCGCAATTACCCAGTTCTGCCAGTGACCATAGCCTGCACTTCCGACACCGCCGGCCATATAGTTGATCGCAACAGGATATAGAGACAAACCGATGGTAAAAACGACAGTTCCGGTGACGAGAGGCGGAAACAGTTTTCGGATTTTTTTAATCAGAAACCCCATTGCAATAGCAACCAGACCACCGACTATTTCGGCACCGAAAATTGCACCAATCCCATAGCTCTCTGCAACGGCAGACATCGTTGGAACATATGCAAAGCTAATGCCCATAATAACAGGAAGTCCCGATCCCAGTGCAAGCTTTGTTTTGCTTCCCAGAGGGAAAAGTTGAAGCAGTGTCGTCAATGCGGCGACAAAGAGTGAGGCCTGTATCAGGATAACCTGGTCTGCCGCTGTAAAACCGGTATCGGAAACGGCTCCTGAGACGATGATTGCAGGTGTGACACAGCCAACGATCATTGCAACAACGTGCTGAAGTGCCAGCGGAAGGGCTTGGGAAAGGGGTGGACGTCCGTCCAAATCGAATATACTACCGTGTTTCATTGATTTCTCCTGTCTGAATATCGAGTGGCTACATACAAATTAAGTATACCATAGCTGCTGCATTTTTGAAACAGGAAATACGTTGGAAATTGATATTTTATTCAAAATATACGTAGTATTTCGCCGTATAACAGACATAATATGGCATATTTTAACGAAAGAGGTAAGCCGATCATGTGGAAAAAATATATTTCAGAAACATCCTGCACCGAGTCTTTTCCTTGGGATTTTTCTGCGTGTCGGGTGATTTCGTTTGTAGGCGGCGGTGGGAAAACAACCCTGATGGATTACTGGGCGAGACTGCTGGCGGCAAAATACAACAAAGTCCTAGTAACGACTACAACACATCTTCAAATGCCCCCTGTAAGCCGTTTCGCAATGGATTCAGAAGAGATTCACAGAATTTGGGATCGTAGTTTTTACGCTGTAATCGGAACCGCAGAGGGAGCGAAAATTTCAACTCCGAATGGAAGGCTGTTGGAAAGAGCAGTCAATCAGGCTGATTATGTTCTGATTGAGGCGGATGGATCAAAACATCTGCCATGTAAAATTCCCAACGAAACAGAACCTGTGATTTATGAGAAAACAGACTTGGTGGTAGCGGTGTTCGGTATGTCTGCGCTGGGAAAGCCAATCAAAGAGGTGTGCTTTCGACTGACCGAAACGGAGCAGTTTCTTGAAAAGAAACGAGGGGAAGTTTTAACAGAAGAAGATGCGGCAAAGATTCTATCCTCCAAACAGGGAAGTCGAAAAGCTGTGGGGGATCGTGCCTATGTGGTTGTGTTAAATCAATGTGACACCATTGAACAAAGGCTGTCGGCTGAGCGGATAGCCCGTATGCTGCTGAAGCAGGGGGTTGCGCATATTTTACTTGTCTCGTTTTCGGAACAGGAACGAGGATTGTTTGATAGGGGAAATAGGAATGAATAAATTGATTGTCGTTCGCGGTGGAGGAGACATTGCCACAGGAACCATTCACAGACTCTGGTCTGCCGGATTTCGGGTGTTGGTGCTGGAAACGGCGGCACCTGCGGCAATTCGCCGTCAAGTCAGCCTCAGCGAGGCTGTGTATGACGGTCGGACTACGGTAGAGGGGTTAACGGCAGTATCTGTAAAAACAATCGACGAAATGAATGCAGCATGGGATGAAGGAAATGTGCCGGTTTTAGTCGATCCCGATGGGATGAGTATAAAGAAGTTGAAACCTTCTGTGGTTGTGGATGCGATTTTAGCCAAAAAGAATCTTGGAACCAGTCGGAATATGGCACCGTTGGTTATTGGCCTTGGCCCCGGATTTGAGGCTGGCGGCGATGTGGATATCGTGATTGAAACACTTCGGGGTCACAATCTGGGCAGGGTGATTAAATCTGGTTGTGCCGCAAAAAACACAGCGACTCCCGGTGAAATTGGAGGATTTTCTGTGGAACGGGTGGTTCGGGCGCCTGCAAATGGCATCATTCATACGGTTTGCTCCATTGGCGAAATCGTCCGTCGGGGCGATAAAATTGCTGAAGTAGAAACGGAAGAGGG
>JARIAT010000071.1 GCA_029257715.1 Faecousia sp.
GTTCTATCGATCATTGATATTTTAAAATCCATTTATCCCGACCCTGTCTGTGCGCTGCATTATCAGCATGACTATGAGCTGATGATTGCGGTACGGCTTTCCGCCCAGTGTACCGATGCAAGGGTCAATCTCGTCACCCCCGGACTATTTGCGGCATATCCCACGTTGGAGGCGATGGCACATGCCGATATCTCCCACGTAGAACAGCTGGTTCACTCCTGTGGATTCTATAAGCATAAAGCAAGAGACATTGTGCTTGGCTGCCAGATGCTCCTGAATGACTATGACGGAAAAGTTCCAGACTCTATGGAGAAGCTCCTCCGCATCCCGGGGGTAGGACGAAAAACAGCAAACCTTCTGCTGGGAGATCTCTATAAAACTCCCGGAAGCGTTGTGTGCGATACCCATTGTATCCGGATTTGCGGACGTCTCGGCCTGAGCCACGGCAAGGAACCCGAAAAAGTAGAAAAGCAGCTGCGTGCCATTCTTCCACCGGAAGAAAGCAGCGACTTCTGCCACCGCATTGTATTATTCGGACGGGAAACCTGCACAGCAAGGAATCCCAAATGTATGGCCTGCCCGCTTGCGATTCACTGTCAGGAGATCAATCACATTTAAGGTATAATCCTCCCTCTCTCGGAATAGACTGGACGAGGGGGGATTTTTTATGTCCAAAAGAATGCCAATTTTCTATGGAGCCATCACACTAACAGCTGTAAACCTTTTACTTCGCTTTGTATCCACAGGATTTCAGGTCTATTTATCCAAAACCATCGGGGCCTCCGGTGTTGGTCTGCTTCAATTGATTTTATCTGTTAGTATGCTGGCACTGACCGCCGGAATGGCAGGAATCCGAACCGGAACCATGTACATAACCGCAGAAGAGCTAGGACAGCAGCGTCCAGAAGGAATTCCGTGGATTCTTTCCGGATGCCTGATTCACGCAGTCCTCACAGGCATCGCATTCTCCCTCATACTCTATTGCGCAGCTCCTTTTCTTGCCACACACTGGATTAGAAGCCGTGATGCTGTCAACAGTCTCCGAATCTTTGCGGGCTTTCTTCCCATTAGTTGTCTGTGCGGTGTCATGACCGGGTATTTTACCGCAGCAAACCGAATCGGAACTTTGGCAGCTGTTGAAATCGCTGAGCAGATTTTTTCTATGGGCATTACGGTTCTTGTGCTGCTGACACTTCCCATGGGAGATACATCCGGAGCCTGTCAGGCTGTGGTATTCGGATCATGCTGTGGAAATCTACTCACGTTTCTAATGCTGTATATCATCTATTATCTTCATCGTCCCACAGGAAGTACCAGAATTCCGGTCGCTCGGAGGTTATGCAGCATATCAATTCCGCTTGCACTGGCGGACGACCTAAAAGCCGGAATCTCCTCTCTCGAGAATCTCATGGTTCCACGGCGATTGGGGCTATTCCCGGGAATTTCGAATCCAATTGCGGTATTTGGCATTCTGACCGGAATGGTTTTCCCGATTATGATGTTTCCGGCTGCGATTCTCCATTCTCTGGCAGAGCTTCTAATTCCCGAATTGGCCCGATGCTCTGCCATGAAGAGTCATGCCCGAATTCAGTATCTCATTCAACGCAATCTCAAAGTCACACTGCTATACGGACTATTTTGTTCCGGCTGTTTATTTCTGGCTGCCGACACATTATGCCGGTGGCTTTTTCCCGGTATACCAGCCGCAGAAAAACTTCGGTGTTTTTCTATTCTGGTTCCAATGCTATACTGCGATCTGATTGTGGATGCAATGACAAAGGGACTGGGACAGCAACGGGCCTGTGTCAGATATAACATTATTTCAAATACGCTGGATGTGATCCTTCTATTTTTTCTGCTTCCTAAGCTGGGATTTGCAGGATATTGGATCAGTTTTGTCCTGACGCATATTCTGAATTTTGTCCTCAGTATCCGCAGATTGCTTCGCATCGGAAAGGTCCGGATCGTCCCGTCTCTTCCCTGTTTATCCGCTGCTGCCGCAATGGTGTCCGTTTTCTGCGGAAATCAATTCTCGGGAACCATCCGTCCGGTGATTGCATTTGGGGGAATGTTCTTCTGTTTGCTCTATTTCTTTGGAATTCTGACTTTTGATGACTTCGTATGGATGAAATCCCTGATCGGTTCCAAAAGCACCAAAAAATCCGAAATCAATCTCTGATATAATCCAAAACACAGCAAAACGGTCTGTCCAATGGACAGACCGTTTTTTGATTCTTCTGCTTACATTGCCTTCAGCGTTGCCTTTAAAAACTCCCACGTGCGAGCTGTGGATGCAATTTCCAACCGCTCACGGCTTGTATGGATATCGTGCATCTGCGGCCCGATGGAGACGGCGTCCAGCCCGGGAATCTTCTCCCCAAACATTCCGCACTCAAGTCCGGCATGAATACTGACAACCTCAGGTTTTCTGCCGAACATCTTCTCGTATTCAGAGACCATGGTATCCCGAAGTCTGGAGTCTTCTCTATATTCCCATGCAGGATAATGGCCCCGGGTCTCAAATTCAGAATCGTAGAGATCCGCCAGCTTCTGAAGCTGCTGCACAAGTTCCTCTTTCTCCTGATTCACACTGGAACGCACGGAAAAGGACATCCGAAACGCATCATGATCGAGTTTGACAATTCCGAGATTCAGACTCGTCTGAACCATTTCCGGCTGACCTGGAACCCGTGCCTGAATTCCATTGGGTGCACCGCACAGCAGTCCGATCACCTTATCGGTATCCTGAGTGGACAGAGCATTTCCTCCCAGTGCATCGATATTGTCAGCGGTAATCAGGGCATCCGGCTCGTTATATTCTCTGCGGATTTTTTCCTGGAGTTTCTGTGCGATGTCGTTGATCGGATCGAGATCCATTCCCATTGCAACCAGACTGCATGTGCAGGATCTGGGAATGGCGTTATCCTTTGAACCGCCTTCGATGGCAGTCATACACAGGGGCATCAGCCGCTTGATTTCACTGAGGAACTCACCCATCACCTTATTGGCGTTGGCGCGCCCCTTATCGATCTCCGCACCGGAATGTCCGCCGGCAAGTCAATCCACACTCAAGCGGATACAGGGGCCATAGACTGCGCGGCGCGGGGTCGGCAGACAGAAATTGGCTCTTGCGCCTCCTGCGCAGGAAACTGTAAAGACGCCTTCATCTTCACTGTCGATGTTAATAAGCTGCTTTCCCTTTAGATTCGACAGATCGATATCCTTTGCACCGTACATTCCGGTTTCCTCATCCACGGTAAAAACAACTTCCAAGGGGGGATGCGCAATGGTAGTGTCATCCAGCAGCGCCAGCGCATACGCAACCGCAATGCCGTCATCACCGCCCAAGGTCGTCCCATTGGCAAAGACTACCTCATCGTCATGTGTAACATCCAATCCATCCGTCTCAAAATTGATGGTGCAGTCGGAATCCTTCTCGCAGACCATATCGATATGCCCCTGAATAATCACCGGCGCATGATCTTCATAGCCGCAGGTTGCGTCCTGATAGATAATGACATTATTGAGCTGATCCTGCTCATAGCGAAGGCCATGTTCCTTTGCAAAGGACACCAGATAATCGCTGATTTTTTTGGTATTACCGGAACCATGGGGAATAGAGCAAAGCTTCTCAAAATATCCAAATACGCAAGCAGGCTCCAGACCTGCCAATCTTTCTGCCTTCATTAGAATTCCCTCCTTGATTTATTCACCGGGCTCCAGTCGGATCACTTTACCCAGATTCCACAGGCTGACCACTCTTCTGGTAGCTTCCTTCTTTTCTTCCTCCGTTTCGTATTCGGAATAAACAGTATGTGCGCCGCAGTCGCAGCACTCTACATAGACACACCAGTCTCCTTCCGAAATAACCATTCCGGCACCTCTGCAGTTAGGGCACTCTTCCAATTCAAAAATTTCATCATTCATAAATATGATAACTCCTCTCCGTATTATCTGAAAATACTGCCGTCTTCCGCACGGACTTCCACACGGCGGATTCTGGCAAAATCGGGTTTCACTTCGCTGCAATCACGTTCAATTGCCGCAACCATCTGCGCAGGATTCAGGCTTGGATTCTGCGCACAGATGCGAGCTGTAATTTCGATCTCCTGTTCATTGACTGCCTTGACCTCACAGGACTGAATCATTGGAATAATATCCTGCTCCACCGGACCGTTTTTACCGCGTTTCATCACAAGAACCTGATCCCGCGCAAAAAGTTCCCTGATTCGATCCACTGCGGCTTGCGGAATTCCGGCATCATATTCCAGCGTAATGACACAGTCCAGATGGGTTAAATGCTTGATTTTGACCGGGGAGTCATAAACCTCAAGTACACGAACACCATCAGGCATTGTAGCATTCAGGCGGTCACGGATTTCTTCAAACGGCAGCTGCTGATCTACCAGCTCAAAGTCCATGATTTCACACCTGCTCTCCACTCCGACACTCAGCGGCAGCGCTACGGAGACCATTGCTCTTGGACTGAACCCCTGGGAATGCTTAAGATGAAGACCGCCGCGCTTAAAAGCACGCTGAAACAGACGCATAACATCCAGATGGGAGATCCATACCCCGTTGCCTGTCTTTTCAAAGAGAATTCTATTCATCGCACTTTCCCTCCTTCAGCAGACAGTTCGCGCCGCAGCCCAAACATTTATGCCGACAATCGGGACTGTTTTTCGATTCATAGGCCACATGACGTTCCCGCTTGAGAAACTCCTTTGTAACTCCCACGTCAATGGGATCCCACGGCAGCTTCTCGTTCTCTTGGAACCCTCTTGTCGTATAGAAATTCATATCGACACCGCAGTTCTCAAATGCCTGCATCCAGATTGAGTTGTCAAAGTATTCATCCCAACCGTCCAGATGGGCGCCCAGCCGAACAGCTTCTTCCAAAACCGGAGCAATCCGGCGGTCACCGCGCGCCATGACAGCCTCCAGCCGGCTCAAATCGGGCGCATGGTAGCTGTATACAATCGACTTGGAATAAAAATGATCCTTGAGCAGCTTGCACCGTCTGAGATACTCTTCCGGCGTAATCTGTGCTTCCCACTGAAACGGCGTATGAGGTTTCGGAACAAAAAACGCCGTTGCCACATGCACTCTCAGCCCCCGTTTTTTATTGGTCGCACACTGCTGCCATGTTTTGATAATTTTAAAGACCAGCTCTGCAATACCCAGAACATCTTCATCGGTTTCCGTCGGAAGTCCCAGCATAAAATAGAGTTTTACGCTGCTCCATCCTCCCGAAAAGGCATTGGCGCAAGTCGTCAAGATTTCTTCCTCTGAAAGATTTTTGTTGATGACATCTCTCAGCCGCTGGGTTCCTGCTTCCGCCGCAAAGGTTAAGCCGCTTTTTTTGCCAACCTGAATACGCTCCATCAATTCCTGGCTGAAATTATCGGCTCGCAGGGACGGCACGGACAAACTGACCTTATGCTGCTCACAATACGGAATCAATTCATCTGTCAGTTCCCGCAGTCCCCGATAATCTGAAGTAGATAGGCTCGAAAGCGTAATCTCGCTGGCGCCAAAATCCTCCAGACACGCAACCGCCTGTCGATAAGCAACTGCCGGACTTTTCTTTCGGACAGGGCGGCAGCTGTATCCGGCCTGACAGAATCTGCATCCACGGATACAGCCCCGGAACAGCTCAATATTGGCACGGTCGTGAACAATCTCCGTAGACGGGACAATCATCTTTGTCGGGAAATAGCTCTCATCCAGATTCTCAACAATACGCTTGGTGTGTTTTTCGGGTGCCCCCTGCTTTGCGATTATTTCTTTGAGGGTACCGTCTTCATTGTAAGTATGCTCATAAAAGCTGGGAACATATACCCCGGGGATCTCAGAAACCGCCTCCAAAAACTGTTCCTTGGACCAATTCTCCGCCTTTGCCCTGTCATAAAGAGAAAGAATTTCTACCGTGCTTTCTTCCCCTTCTCCCAGTGAAAAAAAGTCAACAAAGGGTGCCAAAGGCTCTGGGTTAAAGGTGCATACACCTCCGGCAAACACAATATTCTTCAGTCCTTTTCGTTCACTGGAACGAAGGGGGACGTGGGCCAGATTCAGCATATTCAAAATATTAGAATAGCACATCTCATAGCCGATGGTGAAAGCAATCATATCGAAATCCTTCACACTCATCCGGCTTTCCAAGGCCCATAAAGGAAGATCATGCTGCCGCATAGCCTGTTCCATGTCTCCCCACGGAGCAAACACACGCTGACACCATACACCTTCCATCTCATTCATAACACCATAGAGAATCCGCATACCTACGTTTGACATGCCGATTTCATAAGTGTCCGGGAAGCAAAATGCAACATTTACCCTTACATTTTGGGGATCTTTCTTCACTTCATTATACTCTCCGCCGGTATACCGCGCAGGCTTTTGCACAGTCGGCAGAATTCTCTGCAGTAAATCAGTCATTGGGATACCTCACTATATTCAATCAGAGTCATTGTACCCCGAAACCCTATCTTTTGCAACAGATTTTTCCTTATGGCGATATTCCTTGAGGATTTTTTGAAAGGCACGCAAAGCCCTTCCTCCATCCATCGGATAAAGCGGAATCAGGTTATAGATGCTTTGGAGCAGCGAACAAAAAGCAGTTCTAGGAAGCACCCCCCAGTATAAGCAAAGAACCAATCCTGCCGCAGGCCCTGCCAAGGCTGCCCCCAACTCCTGCTGAGGTGTCAGCATTTCTGTTTCAATCTTTGCGCCAAATGCGCCTATCTGAATCCTCCATACTCTGCTGCCCACTCCCCAAAGCCAGATCAGATGCCCCAGTTCATGAACCGTGCCTGCCAAAATCGCAGCTCCCAGCCATTGAATCGGGAGCAGCAGCAGCCACACCGCATTCATCACAAATGCTCCGCCGGTGATTTCGATCTCAGGAAACTTCCAGAAGTCCTGCAAAGAAGGCCGTAAAGCCATAATACCATCCCTTTCCGGAGAAAACCGCGTCTGCCAAAGCCACAGTTGCCTTCTCCGCGGCAGAGGTCGGTGCCTCTATCAGCAAGCTTCGGAGAATCTGTCCCTGCTCGGGCCACAGCCACAATATCATCACCGTCGCAATCAGAATTCCGCAGCATACCGCAATCCGAACCGAAATGCTCGGAATTGTGACTTTCGATCTGTATGTTTCGTATCGAATTCGATAGGCCACAATCATCCCCTCCACTGCCATGATACGGAAAAGAAATCCCTTTCATGCCATAAATACGGATTTAAAACGATGAGTACTTGACAATTGCAAAAATATTCATTATAATATTAAAGCTATCGGGGTGTGGCGAAGCTTGGTATCGCGCTTGGTTCGGGTCCAAGAGGCCTCGGGTTCGAATCCCGACACTCCGACCAGATCGAAACCGCTCAGAGTTTTCTGAGCGGTTTTTTATTCCTCTCAACTGGATTATTCGCATCCAGCGATTTAGATTCAGAGCCTGCATTCCCTTGTATTTCCACTTCACCATACTATACAACTATACGAAAAATCCCCCTTGTCTTCCTCCATTCTCGAAGCTCACTTGCATTCCTTAAAAATACCTGTTACAATCAGGGTGTTTCCGTCATCATTTCACTCAATCTCGATTCTTATCTTTCATTCGCTCCAATTCTATGAGGAGGCACACAATGGAAAAATACACACATATTACAAAAATGGAAAATATTTTGGTTCAGCAAAATCAGCAGCTCAAAGAATTGAATCAACTTTTAGATCTCCTTGATGCACACCGAGAGGAATACAAACAGCTTATCTCCTACTATTACAGCCCTCAAAGATCGCAGGACTTGGAGGACGATTCCAAGTGCCTGATTCCCCAGGATCTCAAGCGCGGTGTTTTATCCGAGGACGAAATATTCGATCTGATGGGTGATTATCGTGATACCGCCCTTCGAATGCTGGAAACTGCTGTCCACATGTTAAAGGAATAACTCCTTTGTAATTCAAAAACTGCCGGAATTCTTGGAAATTCCGGCAGTTTATTATATCACGTCAACAACTGATCGTTCTCCATGATAATTGGCTCCAGTTCTGTTTCGTCACCGTAAAGATCTGCTCTTCCCAGCAAGTATTGCTTCAGCTGCTCTCGATTCTGGAATTTACTTGCCTGAAACGGAAACTGCGGCCCGTATTTTTCAACAAACATCAGCCCATCCTCCGTTTCAATCAGAACTCCTGTGTGGCCTACAAAGCGCACATTTTCCAGCGGAGAATGAAGATACACCGTGATGAGAGAAATTCCCTCTCCTTCTACTTTGATTTCTCGTTCTTTCCATGCGTTTTGAATGCGCTGAATATGCTCCTCCAGCTTATCGGAAGCATCAACAGGCACCCAGCCGAAAAGTGAAGTGAAATTTCCCCGTTCCTCTTTTGTGAGATAGAACGGCTCGTAGGTGTCAATTGCCTCCATATCAAACATCAAAAAAGTGTCGTTATCAGGGCTTTTCCCATTTGTATGAATCAGATTCTTCATCAGCAGATAGCTTGTTAACCGACAATTCGCTTCCGGATAGATCCAACCGTCCTCCGCTTCATTGTTTTGAATAATCAACCCCTGATAATCCGCACCGGTATTCTCAGGCATTGTATGAAATCCTTCCGAGAGCTTCCCCGAAGTGACTCTGGTATTAAAATCATCGGCCCACGAAATAAGAGTATCTGTTTGCTCCTGTGTCACACCGTGTGCTTTTAAAAGATCTGTAACTTCCTTCTGTGTCTCTGCGTCCACCAGATTGGAATACGTAATCTGGCGGTCCTCCTTCAGCTTTTCTGTTGCGTTCTCCATCGAAGGATTGCCTGCACATCCCGCAAACAGGGCAGCCGCCGCAATCCACGAAGCCGCTATTGTCAGTTGCTTTTTCATATTTCAGACTCCTATTCTATTGAGTATTATTTGATCGACCCTGCAATCTTTTCGCTTGGCTGATACGGATGAAATTATATCAGAGATAGGATATGCAAAGGTTTCTTTTTTATGAACACTTTCTATGATTCCATACATTCCCTTGCCAATCACCCTCCTCAAATCGGCGTTCAACGAGTTCATACCATGATTTTCAGTATGCATGTACCTCGATTGTGCGATGTTTGGTGGTTTTTGTATTTTATATAGTCAAATAATCCAATTTATGATAAAATAACCGATATCGTATTTTTCCCATAAGGAGGCAGTCATGCTGTTATCTGTTGAACATCTCACCATCGATTTTGGAGGCCGAAAGCTTCTGGATGATGTCAATTTTTACTTAAACGAAGGAGATAAAATCGGTATTATCGGAATCAATGGTACCGGAAAATCCACCTTTTTGAAAGTTCTCTCCGGAACTATCGAATCGGATCAGGGACAATTTGCTCGTAAGCCCAATGTACAAATCAGCTTTCTTTCCCAAAATCCGAATATGAAGGAAGATGCTACTGTACTCGAACAGGTATTTTTACATCTGCCTGCGGAGTTCCGTACCATCAACGAATATGAAGCAAAGTCCATGCTGAATCAGCTGGGAATATCCGATTTTGAACAGAAAGTCGGAACGCTTTCCGGCGGACAACGAAAACGGGTTGCGCTGGCCGCCACACTGATTCATCCTGCTGATATTCTGATTCTCGACGAGCCCACAAACCATCTGGATGCAGAAATGACCGCATGGCTTGAAAACTGGCTGCGCCGATTCAAGGGCGGTTTGATTATGGTAACCCATGATCGGTACTTTCTGGAACGGGTCGTCAACCATATCACGGAGCTTTCCCGTGGGAAACTCTACCACTACGAAGCAAACTATTCCAAATATCTGGAGCTCAAAGAGCTGCGGCAGGAGATGGCGGAGGCCTCTGAACGCAAGCGTCAATCTATCCTGCGTGTAGAACGGGAATGGATTATGCGGGGCTGTCAGGCCAGAACCACAAAATCGAAAGAACGTATCCAGAGATACGAAACCCTTTTGAATCAGGACACACCCCAGTATGACGACACTCTCAAGCTTTCCGCCGCATCCAGTCGTCTGGGCAGAAAAATTATCGAGCTGCACGACGTTTCCATCGCCTTCGACGGCCGCCCGATCATTTCCCACTTCTCCAACAATCTCCTGCGTGATGATCGAATCGGTATTGTCGGCCATAATGGTGCCGGAAAAT
>JARIAT010000089.1 GCA_029257715.1 Faecousia sp.
ATTTGTCAACCCCTTTTCTCAAATTCTTTTTAAAAATTTGATTTTCGGAGGTTTTCTTGGCAAACTTCATCGAATTGGCCGGTATTTTGTTTGGCGTTCTCTCGAGCGCTCAGATATAATATCACGCTCTTCCCCTTTTGTCAACACTATTTTTCAATTTTTTTCATTTCTTTTTTTGCGTAAAAAAATGGTATCACGACCCAAAGAATAGTTACCGGAATCTGCACGAAATATCGTTTATCTGCTAATCCTATTAGAAGTGCAGTACACATCGTTCCAACGGTTCCCCACAAGGCCCATTTTTCTTTCACTCCGGCGATCTCCAACATCTTTTTGCCCGACATGGTGATATACATTGCAAAGCAAAACCAACTCAGCGTCAGTGCCAACGATACAACCGGTTCCAATCGACTCAGGCTCCCCATGCGCAGACTTCTTGCCATCAGATAAAACGGCGCATTTTCTTGACTCGCAACCGCGGCACTTAAATTTCCCTGTACCAAAATTGCCAGTGCAATCCCCACTGCTCCCAGCCATCCTGTACTACCGGTCGTTTTCTCTTCTTTCTTCCATAGTATAGACAGTCTTGGCATAAGCATCGTCAGAATCAGTGTCGGTTCCCAAGGAATCGGGTTTGGCTTTAACCATTCAACATGAATCCCCTGTATTCCCATATATACTATAAATAGAAACAGTCCGCCTATGATCCAGCATAGAACTCCTGCCACATTGGCGCATCTCCGAACATTTTCTGTTAGTCCCACCAGAACCAAAAGTGTTATCGGAACAACAATTTCGCTTGCTGTTCCCGGCCAGTAGTTTCCGCTTGCAGGCAGCAGCATACAACCTGCAAGAATTACGCTGATCCATTCCAGCCATGCAAGCGGTGTATTGATTGACTCAAAACTCCCCGGAAGAAGCGTAAGCGGAAGAAAAACGCCTGCTGCAAGGGCAATACTGAACCATCCCGCACCTGTAGCGTGGGCCAGCGGAGCCATCATTGCAGTCAACAGCCAAGCACTTTTCTGTCTGGAATTTATTGTTGAATCGGGCAAAATATCCCTCTCCCTTCTTCCATGCGCAGTATCTGGTCTTCTTTCTCCCCCGTTCGAATCTCACCTAGTGTCCGCTGTGGTGAATGAAGCTTTAGATATTCCGCGGCACTTGGAAGATCTATTCCGGGTGCCGCCCGACACACACCGCAAGCCGGTCGGAATAGCCGTTGAATTGTATCCTGTTCCCGACTCAGATCGCCCCATAAAAGCACATAATCTGCAGTATCCAAGAAAATTTCCTTTGAGGCACTATCTTTCAAGTCATCCACCGCCGCTAAAAGATCTTGGCCTCTGCCAATTGCTCCTGTGTCCGTATAGACCTCAATTGCGTACTCCCTCGCAACAATCTGAACCACGGTAACCGGTTCCAGATTTCCTATCTCTGTCGCCGGACTCCCAAGTTTCGGCAAAATCACCGCCATAAGTGCCAGAATCACAATCATTTTTTTCACTTTTGATTCCTCCGATCGAGAGGGTGCAGGCGAAACGGTCGAAATTTATTATTTACCAATCTCGGGCGCAGGAATTCCCCTTCTTCCATTCTTGAGAACGGAGAAAGGTAGGGAACCCCCAGACTGTACAACCCTGACAGATGAATCAAAATCAACAAAACTCCGACCGTTGTGCCGAAAAATCCGGCAGCTGCGGACAGTACCACAAGCCCCATTCTACACAAACGAATCGCCTGCGCAAAATCCCTGCTGGGCAGGCTGAAACCACAGATTCCCGCCAGACTCACAACGATCAAAGCCCCCGGTGAAACCAAACCTGCTTCCACGGCCGCCGTCCCGACCACAATTCCACCGATAATCGAAACGGACTGTCCTACGCTTTGCGGCAAATGAATGCCTGCCTCCTGCAACAATTCAAATGCCAGCAGCAGACCTGCAATTTCTCCGGTGGTGGAGAACGGAACCCGCTCTTTGCTTTCAATAATGGTTTGCAGCAGTGGCAGCGGAATCATCTGCTGATGAAACGATGTCAGGGCCACATAGATTCCTGGAAGCGCCAAACTCAGAATCATCGCTCCATATCTCAAGATCCGAACAAAGGACGCAGACACAAAATCCATTCCCCGATCCTCAGGGCTCGTCATCAATTCTCCTATATCCACAGGGAGCAGATACCCAACCGGAAGCCCATCTACCAGAAGCCCCACTCTGCCAGAAAGAAGTCCCTGCGCAAATTTGTCTGTCCGCTCTGTAAATGCCAGCAGCGGAAACGGTGTAAGCCTGCTGCCCGATACATATTCCTCTACCGCCGCTGTCGAGAGCAGACCATCGATGTCAATTTGATTCAGGCGATTTCTGACACGGGAAACAAGCTCCGGATTCGTAAGACCTTTGATCCACGCTACTGTCACAAGTGTCAGGCTTCTTTTCCCTACTGTTGTCTGATCCAACCGCAAATCCGGCGTTCGAAGATGCCGACGCAGAAGGCTTGTATTGGTTCGAACCGTCTCCGTGAACGCATCCCGAGGCCCTTTCACTGTATTTTCCACATCCGGCGGAGAAATTCCCCGTTTTTCACCGGTCTTGGCTTCAAAAGCGATGGCGCCCACGCTTGGAAACAGCACCACGCAGAATCCGTTTACAATCTTATTGGTCACTGTCTCCAAATCGCTGCACACATCCGCCACGCAGTTATAAACCTTCCCCTCCAATGCCTGTCGGTAAAGGCTCTCCATGGTTTCCTCCTCCATCTGCGCAAGCGGCCGAAATACGTAATCCGATATGGTATCACTTGATACCAAGCCGTCAATCATATAGGCATATAATGTCTGACCGCCGCAGCGAAGCTCCCGTCGAATAAAATCTCCGGAATTTCCAAATTTACTCTGAATTTCCTCATCCGTCA
>JARIAT010000041.1 GCA_029257715.1 Faecousia sp.
GTGTCAGTTTTCTACGGAACGAACGTGTATCACCGTAGGAGCTAAGATCCATGATTGCTTCTGCGCCCATATCCACAGCGGATTTTACCTTCTCAAATTCCATGTCAATGTCTTTCCAGTCTCGGGAAACACCTAAATTGACATTGATTTTGGTGGTAAGTGCGTATCCAACACCGGAAGGCTTCAAAGCCTTATGATTCTTGTTGCAGGGAATAATGACCTGCCCTTGAGCAATCAGGCTGCGAAGTTTTTCAGGATCCATATGTTCTTTTTGCGCAACGAGCTCCATTTGCGGTGTGATAATACCTTTTCGAGCGGCATCCATTTGTGTTGAATACTGATTCATAAAATGATTCTCCTTTATAATTTTCTGTCGCAAAAGCGGCTGACAGGAAAAATCGATACACAAAATAGAGCTGTTCGCGGAGTCTATGCAGCGGACAGAATTCCGGTATAAAGATTGTCAGCGCCGTTGCGTAAAAATGATCTCAGCTTCGGAATCTGAGAATATGCGGAGGAAAGTGGTGCCCCCAATCTTCCGCTTGAAAAAAATGGAAACAAAAATGCGTTATGCCAAAATAGCATAACGCATTGTCCCAAAAGCCGATGTGTTTCCCTACGTTGGCATTACCCAAATCAGGTTCTGGGTCAAGGCAACAGCCTACTCTCAGCCTGCTTCAGCAAGCTCCCCATATCTAAATATGCTTTAAGCTTATCATAGAAGGGGGCGAAAGTCAATGAGCAGATCAAGATACAGGGAAGATGATGGAGATTTTCTCCTTTGTCCGAGAATTTCGAGAAGGGAAAGAGGATTCAAATTGCATTTTAAGAAAAAGATAGTATAATGAGAAAGACTAAAAATGACATCCCCATGATGATCCCGATTCTTACCTGAGGCTATGTCACAGGAATCAGATTTTATTTTGAAAAAGGGAAGGCAACAGTATGACGATTGGACAGGCACTAGATAGATTGAAAAAATCGGATTTTCGGGCGGGATTTCATTTGTCACAAAAAGATAGGGCTTATATTGAAAAGAAAGGATATCCTGTTATTCAGCAGCATGCAAGAGATTTTGTTCAGAAGCGGCTGGCGCCTGCACAGATTCCAAATGATGGAAAGCAGACCCCGATGAGAGGTCATCCTGTTTTTGTTGCACAGCATGCCTGCGCATGCTGCTGCCGCAGATGCCTTGAAAAGTGGTATCATATTCCACAGGGAGTTGAGTTGACGGAAGCCCAGAAGGAAGGTGTTGTAAATCTGTTGATGGCATGGATTGTCCGGGAAATGAAACAAGACAGGAGAGAATACAATGTTGAAATTAAAACAGCTGCGAAATGATGCAGGACTATCTGTTCGGAACTTGTCAGAACTTAGCGGTGTTTCCAGACGAACCATTGAAGATATCGAATCGAGAGGAGATTGCAGAATCTCAACTGCGTATCTACTGTGCAAGGCTTTGGGATGCACCCTGAATGATTTTTACGATGATGAACAGGACCAATAAATCCGCATTGCGGAATCGATACGTTTCACATATGAGATAAATTCCGGTCAGATATGGTACGGATGATACACTGGCAATTGCACAATTTGATCAAAATATGATTCTTTAGATTGGAGAGCACTGAAGATGACAACACTTTCTTTTGAAAAAATTGAGCTGCTCTGCGGTGAGCTGGGAGCGGAAAGCAATGTCCCTGATATTCTCCGGCAGGAGAATATTCAGAATAAAACGCAATTTTGCCTCGATGAATATGACGAAATCTATGAGGCATATGGTCAGCGGCACAATGCCTACCCCTATCGGCAGCAGGATCAATACGCTCGAAAATTAACAATGAAGTCGGTTGATGCGGCAATTCTGGAAAATGACAAGATGAGAGCTGAGTTTCTTCCGGGATATGGAGGAAGACTCTGGAAGCTCTACGACAAGGTAAATCAACGGGACGTTTTATACACCAATGACTGCCTCAGAGCATCCAATCTTGCAATTAGAAATGCGTGGTTTTCCGGCGGCTCGGAATGGAACTGCGGTGTCATTGGACATAACCCGTTTACGATGGATCGTATTTTTGCTGCAAGAGTGGAAAAAGACGGAATGCAGGTCCTTCGGATGTATGCTTACGAACGAATCCGAGGCGTTGTCTATCAGATGGATTTCTGGCTGGACGAGAAAAAACCTGCGCTTAACTGCCATATGAGCATTAATAATTCTACGAGGGATGTTGTTCCGATGTATTGGTGGAGCAATATTGCGTCCCCGATGTACCCCAACGGCCGACTTCTTGTTCCGGCACACAAGGCATATACATATGACCGCGGAACGATTGTCAAGGTGGATATTCCGCATCCGGAAGACAGGGTCGATGTGTCCCGATATGAAACAATTCCCATTTCCAAGGACTATTTTTTCGCACTGGACGAAGGCGCACCGCGCTGGATTGCAAATGTAGATAAAAATGGAATCGGACTGCTTCATACTTCAACCAATCGGCTTCAATCCAGAAAACTTTTTGTTTGGGGGCAAAATAAGGGGGCATGGCATTGGCAGGAATATTTGAATGAACATGCGGGTCCTTATATTGAGGTGCAGGCAGGTCTGGGAAAGACTCAGTATGGCTGCATCCCGATGGCTCCCAATACAACGTGGGAGTGGAGTGAGCGCTATGAATTGATTCAGCTTACAGAACAGCAGAAAAACATGTCTTTTGATGAAGCATGTGCCTCTGTCAGCAGTCAGATAATAAAAGCAAATGAAATTCAACCTGTGGATCGGATGGGCCATGCGCTTCTTCGTGTGGAGGGAACCGTCGCATACGAAGGATGTGGGGATGCCGCATTACAGGATGCACTGCGGAATAAGCAGGGGAAGCCTCCGCTGCGGTCCTATCTGGATTTTACCAGCAGTGATCCCCGTCAGGATCCATGGAAAATCCTGCTCGATACCGGGATTCTTCCGGAACCCGTAGACACATTTCCATCCTATGATCCAATCGGTTTAGAGTGGCTGGAATTATTGCAACAGTCCGTAGAACAGCCTCAGGGAAGAAATTGGTACGCATATTACTGCATTTCTCTCTTGGAGCGGGAAGCAGATCGGATGGATTTAGCATGGGAAGCAATCGGTCATTCATTAGAGCTGAAAGAGACTGCTTGCGGAAACTATGTAAAGGCTGTTTACGAGCTCGAACAGTCAGATGTGAAGGCAGCCGCCCGCTCAGCGTGTGCGGTGTTATCCCTGGCGGAAAATGATCCGTCCTTTGTGAAAGCAGCGGTGCAGATCCTGATGGAAAGCGGTCAATGGCAGTTGGCTCTGGATCAGATTGCAATGCTTCCGGCAGAGCTTTCTCAAATGCCTCGGATGATGCTGTATCAGGCTAATGCTCTGTATGAATTGGGTGAATATGCGGCAGCGCTTTCCATTCTGGAAAAAGACGGCGGCCTTCAATTGGATGATATCCGAGAGGGAGAAAACGGAATGGGAGAGCTGTGGTCCAAAGTAATCTTTGCACTGTGTGGCGAAAAGAGGGAAGTACCACACCAATTTAATTTTGATGCTATTGGCCAAGGGAATGGTGTGCAGTAACCCAGAGAAACGGGTATATAAAATCAAGAAAGCTCCGGCTGCATTTGCAGCCGGAGCTTTTTACGTCGTAGAATACGATATTGTAGTGGGAGAAGAAGGTTATGCCTTTTGGGAGCTCCAAAGCTCATCTGCCGCAGGTTTCCAGCAAGCTGCGTAGTGATCACATTTACTGCAAAGATGCTCGGCACTTTCAGGAGACTGAAGATCCGTAGAGTGAGCGCCGGTTTTGGAAACCATTTCCCTCAATTTTTCAGGATTTTCGAGCATCGGACAGGGCTGGAGCATATTTTCGTTGAAGGGCTGCCCGTCATGATATGCCATAAACATTGGAGATCTCAGTGCGTCTAAAAGAGATTTTTCCCGAATATTTGAATCGGAATAATGGATGAACACACAGGGATCAACATCGCCATTGGCATTGATATGAAGATATCTGCGGCCGCCTGCAATACATCCTCCGACGTATTCTGCGTCGTTCTGGAAATCCATTGCAAACAGGGGCTTGGTAGCACGAAGATGTCGAATGCGGTGATAAACTTCTTTCCGTTGTTCGGCAGTTGGGAGCAGATCCACAGAAGCATCATTTCCGACAGGCATATAATGGAAATACCAGATGAAATACGCCCCAAGTTCAATTAGACTGTCATAGTATTCCTCACTGGAAATGGAGTCGTAGTTTGCACTTGTATAGCAGGAAGAGATGCCGTAGAGGAGTTTCTTTTCCCGAAGCAGCGTCATTGCTCGGACAACCTTCTCGTAAGTACCTTTTCCACGGCGGCTGTCAGTTGCTTCTTTGTCGCCTTCAAGGGAAATGGCAGGAACAAAGTTCTTGACCCGAAGCATATCATTTGCAAATGCTTCATCGATGAGGGTTCCGTTTGTAAAGCAAAGGAAGATACAGTCGGAGTGTTTTTCACATAGGCGGATAACGTCATGCTTGCGAACGAGAGGCTCACCGCCGGTGTAGATGTACATGTACACACCCATTTCTTTCCCTTGGCGGATGATATCATCGATTTCCTCAAAGGTGAGATTCAGCTTGTTGCCATATTCTGCAGCCCAGCAGCCGGTGCAGTGTAAGTTACAGGCGGAAGTGGGATCCAGAAGAATGGTCCAAGGAATATTACATCCATATTTCTCACGTAATTCATCTTGCTTGGGCCAGCCAATCAAATTTGCATTGATAAAGAAATTTGTGACCAGCGTTTTGGTTACCTCGGGATCGATGTCCTTCAAAATCTTAAGGATATAACCATGATAAGGATCTGAGGGATTTTCGATGATTTCACGGATGACACGACGCTGACCGGGGAATTCTCCTTTTGAAAATTTATCGGCCCAGTCCATCAGGTGCTTCATGTTTTTTTCCGGATCTCGATAGAGATAGCGGAAGGCCTGGTCAAGACCCAGTTTCTTCAAAGTCATGCTCGCATCCATTTTAAGGCTCCTTCTCTTTTCATTTACTCAGCGGCGGAAATAGAATCGGTTTTGATGATAAACTTGACGGTGCCTTCGGTATCCTGTCCGATACCGGAGAATGTACGATAGTTTTGAGCGGCGTCAATGGAAGCCGAAAGACGTGCAGTGATATCCTCGAGATCTTTTTGCGCAAGATCGGCAATCTTCTGGATACCTTCCTGCATCAGCTGGGTCAGACCGTCGTTGAGTGCAATAGAACCATCACGCAGAGCGGTAACGCCCGAAATCATAGCAGGAGTTTTGTCCTTCATGGTCTGAATTCCGGAATTGAGATCGTTAACACCGCTGGAAAGTGCATCCATACCACCCTTGAGAGCATTGGCACCGGCGATCAGATCTTTGGAGCCGGCGGTTGCGCTGGAAACTCCGGAGGTATAGGAGAGAACACCCAGATAAAAACCGTTGTAGCTGTCGAGGGAGGATTTCAGTGCAATCAGAGCCTTTGCGCCTTCTGCGGCGGCCTGAAGCTGTCCCTGCACTTCGGAGGATGCCATGGTATCGGAAATTGCTTTTTCCACCTGAAGATCGGTGTTCTTGGAAATCAGCCCTTTGACTTCGTCAGAGGCCATTTTTTCTGCTGTGGTCTGCTGAGCAACTTCAGAAATCTTTGCCTGTACTTCGTCGCTCTGCATTTGCTTTTCAATTTCAGCAGCCATTGCTGCAGTGACAGCTTCCTCAACAGAGGCCTGCTGTTCGGGGGTAACCAGACCAGCTTCTACAGCCTGCTGATATTCTTCGACGGTCATTCCGAGTGCCTGCTTGATGACAGCGGCACGGAATACATCTTCCTGCTGTGCGACCTTTTCGGAAATCGTATCTCGAATCACTGCGGTAACCTGAACCAGAACCTCGGATTCTACCTGTTTTTGTACTGCTTCTGTGACAGCTGCTTCAATTTCCGGACGGCGGGCGTTGACACCGCTTGTGACTTTTTGAAGTGCAGACTGATATACAGCGGTTTCATCCAAGGAATTGATTGCTCCGTTTAGGACACTTGCGTAGTTGTCGATCGTCAGAGAAGCGATGGACAGTCCAGAAGCCGCAATCTGTGTGTTTGCGCTGGAAAGCAGGGAATTGAAGACCTGACGGGCACCGGAATTTAAGGCACTGCTATTGGAATCCAATGTGGACAGTCCATTTGACAGAGCAGAGGCACCGGTCTGAAGCTGGGAAGCTCCCGCGGCCAGATCATTTGCGCCAGCCTGCAGCCGGGTAGCACCGGAAGAGAGCTGATTCACACCATTGACGAGAACCCCAACCTGCTCCAGCAGAGTGTTGAGACCGTCAGCCAGCTGGTTAGAACCATCCATAAGCTGGTTCATGCCGTCAGTCAATTTCTCTGCCTGCTCACGCAGTTCATCAACGTTCAGATCGTCAGAATTCAGCTGATTAAACAGGGAAGTAGCGGCGATTGTCATGGTTGGACCCATCTCAAAGGATTCGACATCCGCAGAAATTTCGACAAAATCGGGAATGCTCAGATCGTCCTTGCTAATGTTGAGACTGTCCTGCACACCGGGAAGTGCAATGCCGATCACAGCCATTTCATTACCAAGATTTTCCAGCTTACCGTTGGTAACGGTGACATTGCGGAATACGTCTGTATCCAGCATTACGCCGGTAAGCATCACAAAAGGAACTGCAATCTTTTCGTTTTTGCCGGCAATCTCAACAGTTTCAGTCTGGAGATTAGTATAGTCAAATCGGATGGTGACTTTACCGGTTTTTCCTGCCAGATCTTCAGCGGAGATTTCTTTGCCATCCAGTGTATAGGTGATCTTAACATCTACAGGGACTTCTTTGTCAGTGGTACCCTGATAGTAAATATCTTTTCCGGCAGCATTCCATGTGAGTTTTCCATTGCCGCCTTCGGTAAAGCTTTCATCCCCTTTCACATTCTCGATATCATTCAGATTGGAGACATCTTCAAGAATATCAGCCTTATCAGGATTGCTCAGCCAGTTACTGACAATTACCTGCCGAGCAGCACCGTCGGCACCGGAGAGAATGTATACGGTTTCGTCTTTTGATGGGGTCTTAGCCTGATTGGAGGACGCAGATGTATGAGGCTTTTTCTCTTCAGTTTTCTGCTTTGTGTCGGGCTTCTGAGCATAAGTGGCAGTGGCACTGATACCCAGTACAATTGCAGCGCTCAACGCCAGAGCGATGTTTTTCATGGTTTTCCGTTTCATTGAATGGAATCCTCCTTTTTGGATTTACTGATTTTTCTCATATCCAATGTGGATACACGGATCGGGGCGTCGCACAGCAGCAGAAGCGCCGGCAGAATCAGAACAACACAAATCATACTGACCACAGCGCCGCGTGCCATCAGCATACACATGGAACGAATAATATCGATTTCCGAGTAAAGCGCTACACCGAATGTGGCTGCGAACAGACCCATGCCGGAAACGATAATGGAGGGAATGGACGTTGCAAGGGCGATATATACAGCCCGATTCTTCTCATTTCCTGCAATCCGTTCTGTTTTGTATCGAGTGGTCATCAAAATTGCGTAGTCTACTGTAGCACCGAGCTGAATGGTACTGATACAGATGGGAGCAATGAAGGGGAGACTCTGACCAAGATAATGCGGAAGGCCGAGATTGATGAAGATGGCTGTTTCAATGACTACAATCAGAATAATAGGCAGGGTGAAGCTCTTTTCGACAAGTGCGATGATGATAAAGATTGCGAGAATGGATACCGCGTTGACGACTTTGAAATCGTGGGCGGTCGTCTCAATCATATCCTTCATACAGGGGGCTTCACCGATCAGCATACCGTCTTTGTCATATTTTTTGAGGATGGTATTAAGCTGGTCAATCTGTCGATTGACTTCATCGCTGGCTACCTTGTATTCGGAATTGACGAGCATTAGTTCTGCGTTATCGCTCTTCATGGCGCTGAGAATTTCATCCGGAATCATAGCGTCTGGAATTCTGCATCCCACAATGGATTCAAGACCAAGAATATATTTGACACCATCAACCTGCTCCATTTCGCGAATCATACTGCGGACATCTCGGGCAGGTGTACTCCGGTTCACAAGAACCATGTGAGTAGAGGCAATATCAAATTCATCGGTGAGCTTGTGGTTTGCGGTCACATAGGCCATGTCCTCAGGGAGACATTCACCCATATCGTAATAAACTTCGTCGTTTGTTTTTTCGTATCCCATGTATGCAGGAATCAGAATAATCGCAAAGATAATGAGAAACAGGATGTACTTATTGACAACGCCTCGAGAGAACCGGTTCATGCTTGGCATAAGAGACCTGTGATTTGCTTTTTGCAGCGGTTTATCCAAAAGCAAAATCATTGCAGGAAGCACTGTAACACATCCAACGACTCCTAGCAGAACGCCTTTTGCCATTACAATGCCAAGGTCGCGGCCCATTGTAAAGGTCATAAAGCACAGGGCGATGAAACCGGCAACTGTGGTGATAGAACTGCCGATGACGCTTGTAAGTGTCTGCTGAACAGCCACAGCCATGGCTTTTTTGTTGTCTTTGAAGATAAGACGCTGTTCGGAATAGCTATGCCACAGGAAAATGGAATAGTCCATCGTAACAGCTAACTGAAGCACGGCCGAAAGTGCCTTTGTAATATAAGAGATTTCACCGAGGAAGTAATTGCTTCCCATGTTCAGCAAAATCATCATACCGATAGATGCGAGGAAGACAAAGGGAATCAGCCAGTTATCCAGAAGCAGCAGCATGGCGGCCAGTGCCAGCAGAACAGCAAGACCGACATAAATGGGTTCTTCTTTTTCGCAAAGATCCTTTAGGTCTGTGACAAGGGCAGACATACCGGAGACATAACATTGCTCTCCGCATACCTCACGGATGGCCCGAATAGAATCCATAGTCTCGTCTTCGGAAGTCGCTGTGTCGAAGAAAACTGCCATCATTGTGGAGTTTTCCGTGTTAAATTCATTCCAGATCTTGTCCGGCAGAAGCTGCATGGGAACAGATAGATCCATCAGGGAATCATACCAGATTACGGTATCGACATGATCGACCTGCTCGATTCGTTCTTTCAGGGCAGCAACATCCTTGTTTTTCATATTTTCAACAATAATAAAGGAAAAAGCACCCTTTCCGAAATCGTCCATCAGTTCTTTCTGACCAATGACGGTGTCCATGTCCGCCGGAAGGTAATCCAGCATATCGTAGTTAATTCTGGTTGCGGCCATTCCCATAACGGAGGGAATCATCAGCAAAACCGCCAGAATCAGAATTGGTATGCGGAGTTTAACAACTGTTTTTGAAAAGCGCATATCAGTTTACAATCCTTTCCTGTTTAATCACAAAAATCGGAATCCGGGAATTTCGGTGTTTTTTTCTGGAGAATTTTAACAGCTGTGAGAACGGTTGTTAAATTCAGCAGACCTTCGCCGAGCAGGGAAATCCCAAGGAGAACCATGACAATTGTGGAGCTTTCATAAGGGCGGAACAGCAGAAGAAAGCTAATCACACTGGTCAGGATTGCAACCGTAAGGATTGTCCACCATAACCGAATTCCGAAGGCTCTGGCATCAATTGCTATTTGAATCTTCAAAAGGGAATCTGCCAGAATAAAAATACCCAGAAGAATACAAATCATATGGATCATTGCGTCAGTCCGTAGAATCAGAATGATTCCCAGAATGCAGAGCAGTATTCCAAATGCCAGATCGTACTGGAAGGCCAGACGATACAGATCCTTTGAAAGATATCCAAGGATTTTGAAACACCCGAATGCAATCAGAAGAATTCCTCCGATCCAGCACAACATGGAGACGGAAAAATTCGGATCTGCAATGACAGAGATTCCCAACACGCAGATTAGAACCGAAAGTACAATATATCCATATTTTGCCGCCCGCAGTTTGGTGTTAACCTCCATCGGCGAGCCACCCCTTTACATACAGGTTTTTGTTACAATGTATCACGCTGCATGAGCCTCCTTTACCTTTTCTGACAATATTGTAGAACGGAAGGCTAAAATATTATACGGATAAGAAAAGCGCCTATGCCTATAATTTAGGCATGGGCGCGGTTTTGCCTAAATTCCGAACACAAAAGCTTTCCTTAACTATATCATCATCATACGCAAGGGAGTATGATGAAAACACAGATTTATCATGCGGTATATTGTAATATCATGTGAACTTCTAAGATTAAATTATTAATGAGGTGTTATTATGCGGGAATATGTGATTATGACGTCTTCCACCTGCGATCTGCCCAGAACCTATCTGGATACGCACCACATTCCGTTTATTTCATACAGCTATACCAGCGGAGATGTGTTGTTTGAGGATGACTGCCGGGAAGAGAATCGACAGAAGGTATATGCCGGAATGAGAAACGGGGATCGGCTCAAAACTTCAATGATTACTCAGTATGCCTACTATGATTTCTTTTTAACTGCTGTCGAACAGGGAAAAGATATTATTTTTCTGGATATGTCTCAAAAGATGTCGTCTTCCTTTCAAAATGCTTTGAATGCTGCTGAATCCATCCGGCAGGAGTTCCCAGAACGGAAAATTTATGTAATGGACACCCGTTGCATTTCAGGTGGCTTGGGATTGCTGGTTCAAAATATGGTTCAGCGGATGGAGCAGGGGATGTCTTTTGATGAGGTTATCGAATGGGGAGAAGCCAATAAACTAAGGATTGCTCATCGATTCACGGTCGATGATCTGAATTATCTCAAGGAAGGCGGTCGCTGCTCAACTCCTGCGGCATTGGTAGGTTCCATGCTGTCGGTAAAACCGGTTCTGTATGTGCCGGACGGCGGTACTTTGGATGTAGCAAAGAAGGTACGCGGAAGGAAAAAGGCGTTGAATGAAATCTATGATTCGGTTCGTTCTGATTTATTGGAAACGAATCTGAATGAAACGGAGATTCATATTCTTCATGCGGACTGTCTTTCAGATGCAGAGCATCTACGAGATTTGATTCGGGCAGATTTTCCTGAAATTGAAGAGATCACGATTACGAGCCTCGGTGTAGTCATCGGTGCTCATTGCGGTCCCGGACTTCTTACTGTCTTCTATCTATGCAACGGAAGAAGACCGGAATAAACAAAAACAGCTCTGAATCCATGGATTCTGAGCTGTTTTTTTCAAATCTTAATTCTTTTCTTCGGGAAGATCAATGTGGTAAGTGTTGTCATTGAAGTTGACATTGACAACGGTTCCGTCGCTGAAGGTGGTACGCTGCTGCTTCCAGTCATCGTTTAGGAACTCGTGCTTGACCATCTCACACTTCGCAATGCGCTCCTGAAGTGCTGCGACAATGCGATAACGCTCAATCTCTTCGTCGAGATGCGTTTCAGCGGCAGCATCGTCAAAGGACCCGTCACAGTTGGGGTATGCGCCGTCCTTATCCATATAGGCTGCACCGCCGTTCAGAAGGGCGTAGAGCATATAGTCCTCCTGTCCCTCAATTCGATCCATGAGCCAAGGCAGGATCATGCAATCGTGGTAGACAAGATTAAACAGAGGGGTAGGAATACCCTTTCTGGGAGTTCCGGGAGCCTCAAGCATGAAGTCATAAGGACCATAGTGGGCAAATACAAGGCTCTTCATGGCCCAGTCGGTTACTTCTTCAGAGCTGGGAAGAATATTTCTGGACAGAAGATATTCAAAGCAGGCATTACGGTACTCGAAGCATTCCTTACGGGTCATGCGATGCCAGGGGTGGTTGCATTCATCACCTTCGTTACAAGTGAAAACGTCGAGGTAGGAAGCCTCCAGATGGATTCCGTGAGCGAAAACCTGCTCAAAGTTACGCTTAACGTAGTAAGGAGCCTGAGATGCGCAAAGATAGGACTGTCTGCCGCCAGCCCACAGGCAAGCGTCGTGGATAGAGCCGTCGGGAGCTTGGCAGGCGAAGTCACGATCAAAGGTGGGGGCATCAAAATAGTAGTCACGGTACTGGTCATGCAGGCCAAACATATAACCACATTCCTGAATGGTATCAGAAAGCTCCTTCAGACCTTCCCAGCCGCCAGCTTCTGCGCAGGCGGGGAGATAATCGGGATGACAGTTATCATAGCCGTGAGTTCCCCAGCCATCCAAGTGAAGATAGAGCTTCTCAACACCTTTTTCCTTGTAATGCTTGATTTCGGAAGTTCTGGTGGAGAAGGGAACAAGATGATCGTTTTTCTCAGGATGCTCTGCGTCATAGAATCTGGTACCGGGGCAAACGTGAGTTTTAATGCCTTTATGCACAATTGCAGATCCGATCAGTTTGTCAACCAGAGGAGACTTTGCGGCCTTTTCAGCCAAAGAGGTGAACAGACCGGTTTCCTTGACGTATGCTCTGTAAACTTTGCACAGATCGTTATAATCGCAGCTGCCAAGGAAGGAATATTTCATGACACGGCGGTAGGACATCTTTCCGAGACTGGGGAGCCAACGCATACCAACATGAGAATAGGGGCCACCGGCGGGATGATCTACCTGATAAGCAGCATCCCAAGGATGCTGGCAGATGGCAATATAGCCTGCGCCGGGGCGAACCTGACCAAACCAGGGCATATATGCAGTGTTGCTGCACATCTGACCGTCGAATCCGAGCTTTGTTACTTCATTTTCCCAGTTGTTAGGAAGGAGAAGACCCTGAAGCAGGTTGAGAACGCTGTACCATTTACTGCTGTTTTCGTCAAACTCCATATATCCGGGCCAGTACACAGCCTTAACATCAATTCCATCATCGCAAAGAGGGATGAATTCAAAGAAAACATCACCGGAAATATCTTCAATCCATGCGATTGTTTCAAAAGAGAAGGGAACATCCTGTCCATTTACGCTGAAACCGGAAAAGGTGGAGCGGATACCGTGACCCACACCGGTTTTCCAGATGCTGTGGCGAATGGAGGAAGCATCGCTGAAGAAAATGGTCTCATCCTCTTTGGTAACGATCTTAGCCTGATAGGAATCAGACCATTTCCACTCCTGAGAGTTGGAAATAACAGAGAAACCCAGAGTTTCGTCATTAAATCTGAGTTTTACATTTGCGCTTTCAACTGTAATAACACCCATCGAAAAGCTCCTTTATTTTTTATGGTGAAGATATCTTACTATATAAGATGCTGTTTTTCAACTATAGCATTTAGCAAAATCAACTTTTTTTAGTGCACAATTGCTAGAAAAAAAGATAAAAACTTATTTGGGACGGAAAATTATCTGGCGGGAGTGCCTGTACATAAAAATATCTGCCATACAAGATGCATGGCAGATAAAAATAAAATTTCGATTGGTTATTTTCGATTCGGGAAAATGCGCCGCCAGAAAGAGGAAACAGTGGCAGGCAATGCTTGCGGCTTGTCTTCGGGAGCAAATGCCTTTGTACTGCCGAAAACAATACCGCCGACGTAACCGGCGCAGATTCCGCCGATTGCAGCCAAGAACAATGCAATCAATACCTTTCCGGGAGGATTAAAGCCGAAGGGAGCAATCAAACCCGGGATCGGGGAAGCAGTACCAGGGGCATTGTTGACAATTCCGCATACTGCGGCTGCCAAGCCGGCAAGTCCGCCGCCAAAGAAATTTGAAACGAAAATCGGGATGGGGTGGGCAGTGATGATGTGAGCCTGAGTCAGGGGCTCCAGCATAACGGCAATGATATTGGAGCGATCACCATAGTGCATCATTTTGAAGATCATTCCGTTTGTAAAGGAACCGCCGAAGCAGGCAATTGCCGCAATGCCCATGGGCAACCCGGTCATGCCGAGCATTGCCGTCAAGGCCATAGAACTAAGCGGGGAAGTGCAGGTCATTTTGATGATTCCGCCCAACAGAAAACCCATGACCATGGGAGACTGATCGGCAGCGGCGGTAATGGAGCTTCCGATGACGCCCATGGCTGCGGTAATAGCAGGATCAACAGCGACTGCAATCAATCGGGCCAAAGGAGCCACCGTTAATGCACCAAGGATTACGTCCAGACCGGCAGGAAGATATTTTTCGATGTAAGGAGAAATCAATCCAATGATGTATCCCGCAATAAAGCCCGGGAGGATGCCAAACCCGCCGCAGGCCAATCCACCGACCAGTGCGTAAATGGGACTTGCGCCCATGGAGATCGGAACCATAATCGCAGCGGCCACACCTGCAAGATTGCCGGAAGTAGCACCTACTTCTCCGAGAAATGCAATTCCCAAAAGGTCGCCTGTAATGTATTTATGAACAGCTTCAATGAGAAAAGAGGCGACAGCGGCATCAGCCATGCCGGACATTGCCTTGGAGCCTTTCGGGAATTTGAGGCTGAACACAGAAAACATTGCCAGTGTCAGAAGTAAAAAACCCATTCCAGTCAGTAGTGTCATCATACGAAATTATTCCTTTCTTTATACAAATCATTTCTGCGGCGCATACAGCTGGTATAATCCTTCAAATTCCATGATGGCATAATACATAAAACAGCACAATATTTGACAATAAAATACTAGAATATTATACATATTATTTTAGTACGTGTCAATGTACGAATCGTTCATAATAATATCGATAAATTAAGCACTATTAACAATCGATATAGCATTTGTGTACAAAATCAGAATTATAATCGCGTAAGGTTTGACGATTTTTCTCTTTGCCGGATATTATCCGGAATATTTCGCAAAATAATTAAAATCCAAACTTTTTCAGTAAAAATATACTTATAGGAAGACGTGGATTAGAAGGCCGGTTGTACGCATCATCTGTTAGAAAATGCAATGCGGATAAAGAAAAATTACCTTGCATGAATGTCTGTTCTGGTATATTATAATCATTGAAAAATTTAAAAGGATAAGAGATGGAAATGAATCACAGAACAGATCTATTAAAAGGAAATATCCTTAGGGCGCTGATTACAATGGCGCTTCCCATTATGGCAACATCCCTTCTTCAAATGGCATACAATATGACGGACATGATTTGGATTGGCCGAGTTGGAAGCGATTCGGTGGCGGCGGTTGGTGCTGCCGGCATGTTTGTTAATTTGTCTGCGGGTATCAGTGCATTCTTACGTGTCGGCGGTCAGGTGAATGTCGCCCACTCCTACGGTGCTGGTCAGAAAGAACAGGCTGCAAGCTATTCAAAGAACGCACTTCAAATGGGTGCGTTGATTTCAGTTGTTTACGGACTGATCGTATGTTTGTTTCGTGGACCGTTTATCGCGTTTTTCCGCTTTACGAAAGCCAATGTCATCCATGACGCAGAAGTTTATCTTCTGATTATGGGTATTTTTATTTTCTTCAATATTATCAATCCGATTTTTACCGCAGTGATTACTGCCACGGGTAACAGCAAAACCCCATTCAAGATCAGTGCCATGGGACTTGTGATCAATCTGATTCTCGATCCGATCCTCATTTTTGGCGTAGGCGGATTGCCGGAACTTGGAGTTTTCGGAGCAGCGACTGCCACGGTATTTGCACAGATGATTGTGTTTGTGTGTTACATCTTCTACATGAAAAAGGATGAGCAGGTTTTCAGTAAGATGAACTTTCGAACTCCGATTGAGAAGAAACAGCTTGCATCGATTGTCAGAATTGGAATGCCTGCGACCATTCAGTCAGTGATGTTTAACGGTATTGCAATGGTGATCGGCAGAATCATTGCGGCGTGGGGTGAAACTGCAATTGCGGTTCAAAAGGTTGGTATTCAGGTAGAATCCATCTCTTACATGTCAGCTGATGGTTTCTCTGCTGCCACAAATTCCTTTATTGCGCAGAATTACGGTGCAAAGCAGTATGAGCGATCTAAGATGGGATACAAAACGGCACTGAAAGTTATGGGTGTATGGGGGATTTTCACAACATGCGTATTGGTGTTGCTGCCCGCTCCGATTTTTAAAGTGTTTATTACAGAACCGGATGTTATCCCTCTGGGTGTAGATTATCTTCGGATTTTGGGATATTCCCAGTTCTTCATGTGTATGGAGATTCTCACGGCAGGTGCTTTCTCGGCTTATGGAAAGACACTGCCTCCGGCGGTCGTCAGCATTGTCTTTACATCTATGCGGATTCCAATGGCAGTATTTCTTGGAAAGACGGCACTTGGGCTCAACGGTGTATGGGCAAGTATCAGCCTTTCTTCCGTATTCAAAGGGGTGGTGCTTGTAATTCTCTTTACACTGTTTATGAGAAAGTTTGATCGTCAGATGCACTCCGGTGCTCAAGCGCATTTACAGCATGTAGAATAAGTTGCGTAAAACCAAAAACACAACCATCGGCCCAATCGGTGGTTGTCATTTAACGGGCATAGCCCTCTGTTTCTCGTCTACGTGTAAAGGGCGTGAGTACGATCTGGCAGCTGCGTAGGACTGTTACATACTACCCGTAAGCGGGCCTGCCGAGGGGGTGCATAATTGGTCCCCCAATTCGTCCTCTTTGAGCTGGTTGCAAATATATTCCGCAATTCGGCTTCCATTCTTGCCTACAGTATCTACGTAATACCCTCTGCACCAGAATTCTCTATTACGGACCTTGTATTTAAGCTCGCCGAATTGCTCATAGAGCATTGTGCTGCGCTTTCCTTTGAAATACCCCATAAAATGCGATATGGACATTGTCGGGGGAATTTCCACAAAAAGATGGATATGATCCGGACACGCCTCTGCTTCGAGAATCCACACCTCTTCGTGTGCGATAAACTGTCAATATCATTCATTCCTATAATGGATGGTACTCCCTGTTACTTTTGTCCTTGCAGTTGACAGACCGCATAACAATTGTAACAAGGTTTTTGTTTATCGCCATAGGCTTTATTGAACCACTGGCCTAGCCAGTGGTTTTCTTGATACAAAAAACGGACCAGCCCTATTATTAGGGCTGGTCCGGACGTTTAAAATGATTCGGTCTGAAGGTCCTGAAGATTGTAGTTGACGCAGATGTATATTACACGGACAAGGCAAGAAGATTTTGCTTTAGGTTCTCAAGATCGTGGTGATCGGGATGGGTTGAAGCCTGATCGAAATTGGCGATGAGCAGATCGAGATTTGGTTGAGGGTTTGGGCTTTGCGCCATTTTCACATAGCGATCCCGAATGGATTGAGGCATTTTTCCCTGGCACATAAAGGAACCGATTACGTTGATTGTTTTCGGGAGAAGTTGTCGCACATTTTGGAGAATGGTGTCATAGTACTCCGAACGGATGCCGAAACCGGCGGTTCCGAATAGAAAAACATCCTGATGTGTCAGTTGACGGATAAAATCCTGAAGATCTTCACTGCACGAGCCTTTATCGGTCCAGAATCCGATATAGATCTTTTGAGCAGACAGTGCGTCTGAGTCAGGAGGTCCGAAATAAATACAGTCGTTTTGGGGCAGTGCAGAGCGAATCGCTTCGGCGAGCATTTTAGTATTTCCGGTGCGGCTGGAATAAATAATTGCGTATTGCATAGTGTTCTCCTGGGTTAATCTGTTTGAAAAGGATTATTTTTGGCTGGGAGAATCATAGTGATGGAAAATACGATTCCCATCCAAGGCGAAGATTCGACTGCTGAATTCTCCGAGAGGCGTTTGCTCCAAATTTTCACGGTAAATCTCCATACGGCTGTCAATCATGTCGATCATAGACAGCAACTCACTTTCAGCGCACATGGGCACAACTGCTGCGCCGTATTCCGGTTTTCCATGATGCGAAAGGAGCATATGCTGAAGAAGAACCGTTTTTTCTTCTGGAATATCAAGCTGCGTGGAAATTTCTCCGACTTCCTGTG
>JARIAT010000034.1 GCA_029257715.1 Faecousia sp.
CCGGCAGGGCAATGGTCTGTCCAACAGCTACAAACGCCACTGCGCATAACGCCGAGAGCATCATCGCGCATCCCACACTCTGACGCAGCTGCTTATCATCATGCGCACCAAAGGCTTGTGCCATAGGAATCGCAAACCCCTGCATCATCCCCTGCGTCAAGCCGAGCATCATCCAGTTGAGCCAATCAACGGCACCCAACGCCGCCAGCGCATCAACCCCCAGTGCCTTGCCTACCACCATGGTGTCCACAACCATGTATAGCTGTTGGAAAATATTTCCTAACATCAGCGGAAGCGCAAACGACACAATCAGTCCAACCGGTCTGCCATGTGTCATATCTTTCATTTTAGCGGCCATAATTACCTCTCTTTTCCTGTATGATACTTCCCCCATGCGTTTTATCCATACACTTTTTGCAGAAATGTTGCAAGCTGTCCCCACGTACAGCTTTGATACGATCCAAACTGATAGTTGCCTACACCTCTCGTAATCTTTTCCTGAAGCGCCCAAATAACCGGCTGATAAAAATAATCTTCCCGATTCACGTCTTTAAATCGCTCTGCTCTTTGACATTCCGGAGCCCCCTCTGCCATATAGAGAAGTGTGATCGCCTGAGCTCTGGTGCATCTTTGGCTCGGTCCAAAATGTGCCGCATCTATGCCTTTGGTAATTCCATTTTCCCAAGCCCAAAGCACTGCCTCATAGTATTCCTCATCCGCTGACACATCCGAAAACTCACACTTGTCTGTATCCGGAGACGGTGCCCCTTCCGCCAGCCACAAGCACATAATTGTCTGTGCTCTTGTGCAGACCGTTTCAGAAGTAAGGGCCACCGTTCCCATACCATCCGAAATTCCTTCCTGCTCTGCCCAATTCATCGCTTCCTGAAAACAATCTGTCGTCGTGCTGGTTTTGGACTTATGTCTGGAGCTGGTACTGCGTTTACTCTTTGTTCGATGGGGTCTTTTGGCGCTGTGATTTGCATTGGCCGATCCAACATCTGATTTCTCAGAAGCTTCCTCAAGGCGGGGAATCGTCACGGTGCGAGTTTCTCCGCAGTGCTGACAGGTAAACGTTTTTCTACCCATCGCCCGTGTTGTCGGTTCTTTGGTGATGACACCTTCGTCGTAATCATGTCCTAATGCCGGAAGTTCCTTCTGGAGTATTCTGTCCCCGCAGTCTCTGCATACCGAGTAGACTCGCCCACTCTTGGTGCAGGTGGGCGCATTCACCTCATCCTCATATCTGTGCCCCGATTCAGGTGTTGTGCGTTCTTCCTCGAGTCCGCAGCGGCGGCACACACGGCTTTCAACGCCGTTTTCCGTGCAGCTTGCCGCAATTTCCGTTTCCCACGGAGAAAAGTTATGTCCCAATGCCGGGGTATTCTTAAAATCAATCTGCTCTCCGCAGATGCTGCACTCCTGATAGCTCATTCCCGGATTGGTGCAATCTCCGGGAATTTCAATTTCAACAAAATGATGTTCACAGCTCACTTCTTCCGCATTTACATACTGTGCGGCAATCATCATACACATAACAAGAAGCATCGCATGTGCAAAGCGACGACCTCTATTCATGGTATTTGTCTCCCTTCCTATATGATCTCTGTACCGTCTCTTTCTCAGATCACTCTGCCCGAAGCAGTGCCTCAATCACATGTTCCGCTGCGGACATGCCGTCAATGGCGGCGGACATAATACCTCCGGCATATCCTGCACCTTCTCCGGTTGGATACAGCCCGTGAATTGAGGACATTCCGTCTTTGCCCCGAACAATCCGCACTGGAGAAGAACTTCTTGTCTCCGGACCGGTCAGCACTGCATCCGCACAGGCAAAACCCTTGAGCCGACCGTCAAGATTCTGAATTCCCTCTTCCAAAGCCCCTGTAATCTTTTTCGGGAGGACCTCATGCAGATCACACCAGAAAACACCGGGCTGATAGGTAGGCCTAATCTCGCCGCCCGCCACACTCGGTTTTCCCTGGAGAAAATCACCAACTGTCTGTGCAGGCGCCCGATAGGAGCCGGAAATGGCGTATGCTTTTTGCTCAATTTCTCTCTGCCACTGAACACCGCCCAGTGCACCTTCATAGGGAAAATCCTCAGGATTCAATGTTACAAGGAGTGCGGCATTGGCATTCTCTCCGTCACGGTCGGCATAACTCATACCGTTTGTAACAATCCCATTTTCCTCCGAAGCTGCCGCCACCACGTATCCACCAGGGCACATGCAGAAGGTATAGACTGTCTCATTTTCCAGATGACTGACAAGCTTATAATCCGCAGGTGGGAGTTCCTTTTGCTGGCAGCCGTACTGCGCCAAATCTACCTGACTCTGTTTATGTTCAATCCGAACACCCATGGCAAAGGGTTTTGGTTCCATGGGAACTCCTGCCTCATGAAGCATCGAAAAGGTATCCCGCGCACTGTGACCAATTGCAAAAATCACATTTCTGCACTTGATCGTGCTACCGTCAGAAAGCTCCAATCCGGACACTGCGCCGTTTTCCATCTGAAGCCCAACCACCTGTGTCTGAAATCGAACTTCTCCCCCCAGAGAGATGATTTTATGACGCAGGTTCTCTACCACTGTCATCAGTACATCCGTTCCAACATGCGGCTTTGCATCATAAAGGATCTCTTCTCTTGCACCTGCCTGAACAAATTCTTCCAAAATCCAGTGAATTCTGGGATTATTGACATTGGTATTGAGTTTGCCGTCGGAAAACGTACCTGCACCGCCCTCGCCAAACTGTACATTCGTATCGGGGTCCAGCTCTCCTGTTTTCCAAAAATGCTCCACTTTTTCGTGCCGAGTCCGGGCATCGGCACCTCGCTCCAGCACCAGCGGCCTGCATCCGGCCAAGCTCAGCACCAATGCCGCGAACATACCCGCAGGTCCAAAACCGACTACTACCGGCCGGTTCTCTTCCGTTGTCTGCACCTGCTGAATCTCATAATGATACCAAGGCGCAATCGTTGCTTTCTTACAGCCGGATTTTTTAAGGATTTTCTCCTCATTCCCTGTCACCTTGACGTCAATAGTATAAATTACACGGATGTCCGGTTTCTTTCGGGCATCGATGGATCTCTTTACAATTTTCACCTGCCGCACCACACTGTTATTCACACGCAGAAGCCGCGCTGCTTCAAAACTGAGCTGCGCGACCGTATGCTGAGGGTGTAGACTGATATCTCTAATTCTAATCATTGTTTTTCCTTTCCTGCATGGCCTCCCGCAAGCCTTCCGGAGCTCCATGCCCATTGCAGATTATATCCGCCGCAGTCACCATCCACATCCAGAACCTCTCCGCAGGCATAAAGCCCCGGTACGAGTTTGCTTTCCATGGTCATCGGATCAAATTCCTCTGTCACAATTCCTCCTGCGGTCACCTGTGCGCTGTCCATCCCCAGAAGTTCTGTCAAGCTGACGGAGAATTCCTTTACGCCGTGGCAGACTGCCTCTATCTCTTGCTCTGACAGCTCCGAAATGGGAAAATGGCTTCGGATTCCTGCATTTTGCGTCAGAACTCTTCCCAAGCGATTGTGAAGAATTCCTGTCATGAGATCATCCGTCAAAAGAGCGGTCGTTCTTCTGCGAAGCAGTTCCCCTCGCAGTTCCTCAAAACTGATATCCGGCAGAAAATCAAGTCGGCATTCCCATTCTCCGCCACCCTGACAGGAATCTCTTGTGATTTCAAACATCACCGGCCCGGAAAGTCCAAAATCGGTAAACTGAATCTCGCCCTGTGATTGGCGATGAAGCTGACCATCATGATAGATTGCAGCATGACAGGATGCACGAACGCCCTTAAGCCCTGTAATGCCTCTCCATCCGGTTTTGACCTGAACAAGAGTTGGACGGAGCTTTGTGCATGTATGTCCCAGGGAACGAAGCAGCTTATAGCCCGCCATAGTTCCCCCAAGCTTTGTTCCTGCCAACCCGCCGCATGCTACAATCAGTCGCTGAAACTCCAGTTTTGTTCCTCCGGATTCCACAATAAACAGACCGTCCTGATGACGGACCCGTGTCACCTCGCAGTCCGTCAATAAATGGATATTAGGCTTCTCCATGGAAAAGCGCAGAATATCGACTACGGAGTTTGCCTGATCGGAATAAGGATACACCCTCCCGGATGCCTCCGCAACCGTAAACAGCCCCATCTCCCGAAACCAGATTCTCGTCTGTTCGGGAGAGAACATCGAAATTGCATACTGAGAGAATTCAGGATCCTCCCCATGGAAGCCTCCCTCCAATGCGTGTAAATTACTCAGATTACATCGTCCGTTTCCGGTAGCCTGAAGCTTACGTCCAACCCTAGCCTGCCGTTCCATAATCGTTATCTCTGCATCCGGATTTTCCGCAGCGGCAAGCGCTGCCGCCATTCCTGACGCACCCGCTCCGATGATTCCGATTTTTACCATGCCTTCACCTGCTTTCATCATCTGTCGTTCTTCGACTTATTATACGATAATCCGACTCCATACACAAGAAAAAGTTCCTTTGCAAATCAGAAAATTCGTGTTATAATCTCTTCTGGTGATGTTATGGATCGTTCAAATATCGAAAAAATCGCACAAACCGGTGAAGATCGGATGCTTCTGGCCAAGGTTTGGGATAAAATAAACGGAGGTATGCGCCGTAATATCATGGCAAGCTCCTGCTTTCTCGCTCCCCGGGAATTGGAAATGGCTCGTTTGCTTTTGGGAGAACCGGAAGGTCTGTATCGTTTCGGCGGCTATCCTTTGGCCGAGCGCCAGATGCTTATTTATCTTCCGGATTATCTGGAAGAGGAATGTCTGATGACTGATGAGAGTCCTGTCGTCTGTCTGCGGGCATCATTTTTCGAAGGTGATCCCCTCACTCATCGGGATTTTCTCGGTGCTTTGATGGGCGCCGGCGTCGCAAGAGAGACTGTTGGAGATATCTGCGTGGATCACGGAAGCTGTGATTTCTTTGTTTCAGCTGAAATTGCTCCCTATCTTCTGAATAGTTTTGCAAGCGCAGGAAGAACCCATTTGCACTTAACGCAGATCCCACTCGCCCAGGCCCATATCCCTCTGCCGGAGGTAAAGGTTCTCCATGATACGCTGGCCTCTGTTCGTCTCGATGCGGTAATCAGTGCCGGATATCGGATCAGCCGAAGTGCTGCCTGTGACTATATCCGCTCTGGACGAGCATTTATAAATGGAATACCCTGTACAAAATCTGATAAAGCCATCGCAGAAGATGATAAAATTTCTGTTCGCGGACTTGGAAAAATCAAACTGGCCCTCATCAATGGGCAAACAAAAAAAGGAAGAATCAGCGTGGAAATCCATCGCTATTTATGAGGTGTAACTGATGACTATGGAAGAAACTGTCGCCAGAATCAATGAGCTGGCGAAAAAAGCAAAAACAACGGAACTCACTCCCGAAGAACTGAAAGAACGTGATGCGCTTCGCCGTGTCTATATCGATTCCTGGAAAGCCAGCCTGATCGGTCAGCTGGAAAACACGTATATTGTCGATGAAAATGGAAATAAGCAGAAGCTGAAAAAAAGAAGCAAGTAATTCTTTTGTTTCCGTATGCAGTATCTTGACTTTTGGGTTTTATAATGATATAGTATAGCCCTATGGAGAGATGTCCGAGTGGTTTAAGGAGCCAGTCTTGAAAACTGGTGATGGGGCAACCCACCGTGGGTTCGAATCCCACTCTCTCCGCCAAATGTAAACCGTCTGGGATCGTATCTCAGACGGTTTTATTCTATATTATAGATATATCATGTGTTTTCAATCATTTCTTTTGCATTTGGAAACCAATTTTTCTGCCTGTGTATGACTCAAATCTGCAAAATAACAGATCAACACCGCAATCCTACCAACCTTTTCCTGTTTTCAGGCTCTCATTTTCCCTTCTGCTCACGGATAAAAAATCGTTGTTTGAATCTAAAAAACTGCCCTCCCAAAGGAGGGCAGTTTTCTATTTTTCAAAGGGCGCAAACAAAAACAAATACTAGGAGGTATCGATTGTACCGCAGAATTTTCTACAGCGGTCTATATCGCAAATCAATTTTTGCTGCCCCATGATCCGGTGCTTTGCAAGGCATCATTTTCTCATAGAGAATCTGATCACTTCAGGACCTTCTTATAAACGTTAATCAGGTTCTTGCCGAGGATCTTCTCAC
>JARIAT010000052.1 GCA_029257715.1 Faecousia sp.
CGGGGTGTTCTATGACGAAGATACCTTTATCTACCGCAGCTTCGGACATAGGCCGGAGACTTACCGCTACGAGGACATCAAGTCCCAGCAGCTGTTTACAACCAGCGGCGGGATTATGGTAGAACTGGACCTCAGCGATGGCAGAACAATGAGCCTGCATCAGAATATGGACGGCATGTATGCCTTCTTGGATAAGGCGAGCCTTGCACGGTTCCGTCAGCTGGGCATCGAAAACAGTACCTGCAAGTGGTTTGACAAGAGTAATTCCTGCTGGTTTCCGCCCAGGGAGGAACAGTGATGCACATACCATCCGGAGAAACGACGGAGCTGGAACTTCTGACCTTTGCCGATGCGTTGGAAGCGGCCAATACCCCGTCAGCGGAATATGATATCGGAGCATGGCTCTATGCGCCGAACTTCTACTCAGAGTACCGTTACATATTGGGCACCCGAGGCGTGCGGCCGCTGATCTGCGTGGGAATCAATCCCTCAACGGCAAAGCCGGATGCCCTTGACAATACCCTGAAATCCGTGCAGCGGATTGCGCTGGGCAACGGCTACGACTCTTTCTTGATGTTCAATGTCTATGCCCAGCGGGCAACCAGACCCGATGATATGGAGAAGCAATGCAATTTGCAGCTGCATGAGCAGAATATGCAGGCATTCCGCTATCTGCTCTCCATCGGCAGGGAGCCGGCTGTCTGGGCAGCATGGGGCGCCATCATTGAAAAACGGAAATACCTTCCCGCGTGTGTGGCGGATATGCTGGACATCAGCCGGGAATATGGGGCAAGATGGCTCTGCGCCGGCCCCCTCAGTAAAAAAGGTCATCCGCATCATCCGCTGTATCTGCGCAAGGATGAGCAGCTGAAGCCTTTTGATACAGAATATTATTTGAAACAAATGCAGATAGGAGCGAAAAAATGAAACTTGTCATTGCGTCTGATATTCATGGCTCTGCCTATTATTGCGGGGAGCTGATGGAAGTACTGGAGCGGGAGAATCCGGATCGGGTGGTGCTGCTGGGAGATCTGCTGTACCATGGCCCGAGAAACGACCTGCCCAAGGATTACTGCCCCAAAAAGGTCATTCCCATGCTCAGTGCGTGGAAGGATAAAATTCTCTGTGTCCGAGGGAACTGCGAGGCAGAGGTGGATCAGATGGTGCTGCCGTTTCCCTGCCTTGCGGATTATGCCTGTCTCGAGTGTGACGGTGTGAGAATGTATATGACCCATGGGCATCACGCAAATCCCGACAATCTGCCGGATCTGCCCGAAGGTACGGTTTTCCTCTCCGGACATACCCATGTTAAGCTTGATAAAATGGTGGACGGAATTCGCTGCCTCAATCCCGGCAGTGTCTCCATTCCCAAAGACGGCAGCCACAGCTGCATGATCTTTGAAAACGGTGAATTCCGTGTGGAGATTCTGGAGGACTGAGGATGGACAGCCGTTGTGAGACATGCTGGTATTATGATTACGATGAGCAATACGATGAATATTACTGCATGATGGATATGGATGAGGATGAGGTGTACCGAATTCTTTCCTCCAAATCTCAGCAGTGTCCCTATTATCGCGAAGGCGACGACTATTATCTGGCAAGGAGACAGTGACATATGAAAAAAATGGTGATAGGTCTGGCGGCAGCGCTGATGCTGTCAGGATGCGCCAATCCGGCGGCTTTTGTGGCAGAAACAACACAGCCGACGGAAACGGAGGCACAGCCCACACAGCCGCAAGAGCCGGCCAGAAGCTATTACGTACCCGACAGCCCCACGGAGCGTGCTACCGGCGGAGCGGTTTCCGTATACCAGATGGATGGAAATGTCACTGGGGTTTCCATGCTGGGGGAAAATCTGCTGGTCTGCACGGATAACCGGGTGCTGCACCTTCTGAGCGGCAGCTCCATGGAGGAAATCCGCACCCGAGAGCTGGAGGGGGAACTGGAATGGGGCGCACCGGATCTGCGGATCACCGATTCCGGTGTTGCATACTATGACGAAGTCAATGCCTCGTATATGACGTTTGATGAGAATCTTGTCAGCGAATCCAGTTTCGCAATTGCAGGAAAACCGGATGCTCGTCCGATTCTCTCTGAGGATGGAACTTCCATCTATTTCGTCGCAGAGAACGGGATTCAGGTGATGGATCTTCAGGCGGGAACCACTCGGATGCTGCGTCAGGAGCATGAGCAGATTATACGCTTGGACGGGATTTTGTTTGACAATTCCTGCCTCTATTACACGAGAGCCAAAAGCGATGGAACGGAACAGACCTGCTTTGTAGATACAAACACCGGAAGCATGATTCGGAGTGTTCGGTTCCATGGGCGCATGGTCTCCCATGAAAACAGATTTGAAAGTGTGATGAAGGTCAGCCATGCCATGGGCCAGAGTGAATGGATCGTTCTGGGCGATCAGTCCGGACCGCTTAAGATGATGACCATGGAAGACGGCTGGGGCGATCCGATTTTACTGGAGAACGGCTATGTCATCTTGCAGCAGCGCAACAAGGTGGGAGTGAGTCTCGTCTGCTATGATACGGCGGCGGAGAAAGAGCTCGCCCGTGTGATTCTGCCGCAGCGGGATAACCTCTTTTCTTTTGCTGCGGCCGGAGATGGAAAGATCTGGCTCTGCGACGGGGCCGGCAGCCGATTCTATCAGTGGAATCTGCCCACTTCCGCACAGCAGGAGGCACCGGTTGCGCAGGTTTTGGACTATGCCTCTCTGTCCCATCCGGATGAGGAGGCGATGGCTTCCGTGACGGCACAGAGCCAGACGCTTGCGGAAGAGCTTGGAATGGAGATTGCCTTTGCTCAGAACGGAAACCGCACGGAGGACGGTGATTATAAAGATTTGCCGGACTATATGCCGATGCAGTACGAAAAAGCGTTGGAGCAGCTGGAGATTGCGGCGCAGAGACTTCCTGCGGGGCTTGCGAAAAAGCTTGGTCTTAAGGTGGAACTGACAGACCGCTATGATCCCACAAGAGAGACGGTGACGAGCGGCGGCAGCTTCCATCTGGACGGCGGCACAGCCGGTATCCAGATTGATATGTGTCCGGATGTGGAGGCAATTTTTTACCACGAGCTGTTCCATGTAATGGAGGTAAAAATCCGCAATCGCGGAGATGATCTGGACCGATGGAAAAAGCTGAATCCCAAGGGCTTTGAGTATACAGGGACCTCGGACTCGGCTACTCAGGATATTCCGGAGTCCAAAGCGGCGGCAGATGGCTATGCCATGGTCAATCCACGGGAAGATCGGGCGCAGACCTTTATGTACGCGTGCATGAGCGGGCAAGAGGATCGATTTGCCTCCGACATTATGCAGGAGAAGCTTCAGTTCCTCTCCAAACAGCTCCGAAAGTCGTTTGACATTTCGGAGGCACCTATCTGGGAGCAGTATCTTCGGACAGAAAATGGTTCAAGCTCCGGGGGTTAAACAGACATTTCAGTTTTCCGAAAAGAAGCAGAAAAAATCCCTCAGTTCACTGAGGGATTTTTGATATCATCATGCCTGCTTCAGAGCATAGCTTGCTACGACATCGGCAATGCGAGAAAGAAACTGGGTATTTGTGGGGCGCGGAATCTGCCCATTGATCGCAGGAGAAAAATACTGCGCCCAGATCACAGGATTGTGCCGCTCCCAAGCGGAATCAATGGCACTTCGAATTGCTTTTTCCACAGCGGTCGTGCTGGTGGAGAATTCCTTGGCAACGGAGGGGTAAACTTCCTTCGTGATTTGCTGATCGGCATTTTCTGCAAGCATCAGAATACAGCTGCGAGCGTAGCGGAATCCCTTTTTGTGCGTCGGAATATTCAGCGCCAGCAGAGTGCTGGACACGGCACAGTGGGGATCAAGCTGGAATTGACCCGGACCAATCCGAGAAGCCAGATCCATAATCCGATCCGTAATAGAGGATACGCTGCAAGGCTTACGATAGAAATAATCCACCGGAAGCTCACGGATGGCTTCCAGCAGATAGTCGCTGGCAAATGCACTTGTAACAATGACACAGCGACAGAGCTGTTCTTCTTTGACAACTCGAAGAATATCAAGTCCGTCTAGCTCCGGCATCATCAGATCCAGCAGCAGAATGTCGGGTTTCATACTTCGCAGCAGATTCAGAGCCTGATTTCCAGAGGTACAGCATTCTACTTGAAATGAGGTGCGCAGGGAGCCGGCCAGAACCATCAAGAACTCTTCAGAGCTGTCAGCTATGAGGAGTTTTTGCATTAGGGGTCCCTCCTTGTTCTTAATTATGTATTTATGTTAACATATTCGACATAAAATTGCAATGTTTGTTGCATTCGACTTTTCGTCATTTTTCGACGATTAAAAAAGCGTGCCGGAATTCGGCACGCTTTTTTGTGAAATATATGGTTAGTTTCCGTTTTTCCCCTCTCCAAAGTAGGGAGCGAAATAATTGTACCACTCATCGTAGCTTCCGTCAGAGGGCATATCACCGGGAAGGGTTTCAGAGGGAGCATTGTCGGGTTCCTGGGGCTTTTCGTCGAATGTAATAGAGAGTTCGACTTTTTCACCGGCGCGGAATACCGTGATTGTGGTGGTATCTCCGGCGGAGAACCGGCGAAGCGCAGAGGTCAGCTGGGAGTTTCCATTGACCTCGTACTCACCCAGTCCAATGATAATATCCTTGGGCTGAACACCGGCCTTTTCGGCGCTGCTGCCCTCATTGACGCTCTGAACGTAGGCACCGGAGGGCAGAGAGTACATAGCGGCGGTGGAAGGATCCATATTGAGAACCTTCACTCCGAGGTAGGCCTGATTCTTCAGATAACCGTAGTTCTTAAAGTCGTCAATCATGCCAAGCACATCGTCGATGGGGATTGCAAAACCGATTCCTTCGATGGTGGCACCGGAAGGAGTGGAGCCGGAGTATTTTGCGGTTGTGATGCCAACGACTTCTCCCTTCATATTGAACAGAGGGCCGCCGGAATTGCCGGGGTTGATAGCGGCGTCGGTCTGAAGCATATTGATGACAGATCCGTCCGTCGAGACAGAACGATCCTTGCCGCTGACATAGCCGACAGTCTGGGTGGAGGTCAGCTCTCCGAGCGGATTGCCGATGGCAACAACCATGTCGCCGATGGAAAGCTCATCGGAGCTTCCGATGGTAACCGGCTGAAGGCCCTCAGCGTCTACTTTCAGCAGAGAAACGTCATTGATCTTGTCATAGCCGATGACGGTCGCCTCATACTCTTCTCCTTGATAGGTGGTGACAGTGAGCTTGTCTGCTCCCTCTACTACGTGGCAGTTTGAGATGATGTATCCGTCGTCGGTCAGAACGAAGCCGGAGCCGGTGGAAGCAGGGGCCAGTGTATCGCCGCCCCAGGAGTTGGCTACGACCTGATTGGAGATGGCAACCACAGAGTCTACGTTCTGTGCGTAGACCTGACTGGGGCTGAGATAGCCGTCGGAAGAGACGGACGATCCGGAAACACCGGAGCCTTTGCGAATCTGCTTTTGCAGATCCTCAATTTGACTCTGGAAGGACTGCTGCATTGCGGCAGTTTCCTTCTCCCAGTGTGCATTGACACCCCATGCTGTGACACCGCAGGCACCAACCATCAAAGCGGCAGCCAGTGTGCATGCGGCAATACGCTTGCCGGTTCCACCATGAGATTTTTGGGGCTTTGCGGAAGTAGGATTCTGGGAATTATGCGCACTGCTTTCCGCAGCTTTCTGCTGCTCGGCCCAAGAAGGCTGAGCGTCATATTGAGACTCCTGGCGAGGGGGCTGATAGTTTGAGTAATAAGGGGAATCGGCATACGGGGATTCTTTTTGCCCCGCGCCTGCGCCGCGGTATGCAGTATTTTCGGCGGCGGAATTGTCTTCGGACGGACGATCCTGGGTATCATTGAAGTCCATAATTTGTACCTCCTGGTTTTTTCTGATTAAAATCATCATATGCGGCAGATATGAAAATTTTGTTTCCCCGGAAAAAACGAAATATAAACATTTTAAAATGGGTTATCTGCCCCCATGATACCCCTGAATGCGCCCTCCGTCAAGTGGGAGGGGATGTAGCTGCGGCAAGCCGCAGCGGAGTTACTGCTTTTTCCGGAAAGACTTGCAGTCGGTGCAGGCAGTCATAGAAGGGCTTGCCTCGTGGGTACCCACAAGAATTTTGTTCAGAGAGCAGTAATTGCAGCCATCACAGTGATTTGCGCATTCCTGAACCGTGCATTCGATACATTTATTTTCCTTCATAGAAAATACCTCCTTAAATTGGGTTCGGATCTATCATGTGCAGGAATCCTGTTTTTATACAGAGATTGATTCTTTTCTTTCAATGCGGTATACTGAATGCTGCAATTGGAGGCGAAGATATGGAGCTTTATTATCCGGATTATTATCAAAAATTTCATTGTATTGCGGGAGCGTGTCCTGACAACTGCTGCCGGGAGTGGGATGTGGAAGTTGATGCTCGAAGTGCCGAGCGGTATCGGCAGATTAAGGGGCCGCTTGGGGATGTGCTTCGAGAGAATTTATACGAAGAGGACGGCCTGACCTATCTGGGATTTCCCGATGGCCGCTGTCCGATGCAGCGTGGGGATGGACTCTGCCGGCTTCAGGCAGAACTTGGAGAGCAGGCGCTGTGCGAGGTATGCAGGAAATTTCCACGGCTGACGCAGGATTATGGCACTTTTGTGGAATTTGGACTGGAAATGAGCTGCCCGGAGGCTGCACGGCTGATTTTGAACGAGCAAAGCAGCCAATTGATTCAGGAGCACCGCCCCGGAGGAGAACCGGGAGACTATGACGCGCAGACCATGGCTGTGCTTTGCAGGACAAGACCGCAGATGCTTCATCTTCTGGAGGATGGACGGTATCGCATTGCGGAGCGCTTGGCGTTGATGCTCCTGTATGGTTATCAGGTGCAGGGAGAAATCGACGGAGGAGAACCGATGGCATTTGATCCGGAAAGGGAACTCGAAAACCTGCGGAACTTTGCTGGGGACGGCGATCCAGCAGAGATTTTTGAATTTTATCAGGGACTGGAAATCCTGACGGACCGCTGGCGGCAGTATCTGGAGCATCCCAATGCGGAGCCGGTATGGTTTGAGGGGCTGTCGCGGTTCGCAGCCTATGGAGTTTATCGATATTATTATCAGGCGGTATCGGACTATGATCTGATAGGACGCGTCAAGATGGTTGTGATCGGCTGTATTGTGGCGGCTTTTTTGGTGCAGGATACGTTTCAGAGTCAGATTGATCTGTTGCAGCTGTATTCCAAGGAAATTGAAAATGATGCCGATAATATTGATGCCATTCTCGAGGGGGTATATCGGGAAACTGCACTGACAGACCGGAATCTTCTGGGGATTTTATTATAATCAGAACCAATGTCCGAAGAAGCAAGGGGGCAGCTTCGGACATTGGTCGAGAAAATTTTAAAATTGCCGGGATAGGTACTTGACAAATCATTGGATTATGGTATAATACAGAAGCTGTTTGAAACAGTGAATTGAACATGGGGGTATAGCTCAGCTGGGAGAGCGCTTGAATGGCATTCAAGAGGTCAGCGGTTCGATCCCGCTTATCTCCACCATAAAAAGTGTGCTAAGCACCTATAAAACAGCCGTTTTCGAAAGAAAACGGCTGTTTTTCTTGGGGTACTGCTCAGTCGCCGGAAAGCCACTTTTCGTTGATTTATAGTGGTTTACTAGCTGAAATAATACCATTCGAAAATCTGAACCCAAGCAAGCGATACCCCCCATATGTGCAGTTCCTGATGATTTTGAAATTCCCAGAGGAGAAAATTCCGGTCCATTTCTATGAAAACATGGCCTTTATGCGGAGATATCCAGGTCT
>JARIAT010000080.1 GCA_029257715.1 Faecousia sp.
GTAATCTCTGGCGCTCGTCGGCTGTGAGTTTTCCCACAGGAATTCCTGTTCGTTCTGATACAGCCCATGCTACATCCTCCGGCGTCACTGCTCGAATATGGCGGTTTTCACCGGTCTTCACCAGATGCTGCATCCTATCTCGCAGCTGCGCAGCCTTTTCATAGCGAGATTCCCGAACTGCATCGTGGAGCTGCTTTTCCAGATCTTCCCGGAATGGACTTCGATTCTGATTTGTTTCCCTGAGCCGCGCATGGCTTGCAGCTTCATCCACAAGATCAATCGCCTTATCCGGTAAATATAAATCCTGAAGATATCGGCGTGACATGGATACCGCCTCCTGCAATGTCTCATCCAAAATCCGAAGTCCGTGATGACGCTCGAGTCCAGGGCGCAGCGCCTGTAGAATATCCATGGTTGCCTCCGGTGTCGGTTCCTCCACACTGACAGGTCGGAACCGACGCTCCAGTGCCGGATCTTTTTCAATGCACTTTCGATATTCTTCCCGTGTGGTAGCGCCAAGCATCTGAAGCTCCCCGCGGCCAAGTGCTGGCTTTAAAATATTTGCAGCGTCAATGGCCCCCTCCGCCGCACCTGCCCCCACAATGGTGTGCATCTCATCTACAAACAAAATTACATCTCCGCTTCGTCTGATTTCTGCCACCAAGTCTCTCAGACGCTCTTCAAATTCTCCGCGGTATTTCGTTCCTGCCACAAGATTCGCCATATTGAGACTAATCAACCGCTTATCCTTCAGCTGAGGCGGTACATTTCCTGTGGCCAATCGCTGGGCAAGTCCTTCTGCAATGGCGGTTTTGCCGACTCCGGGCTCTCCGATCAGCGCCGGATTATTCTTGTTTTTCCGGCTGAGAATTCCGATGACCGTTTCGATTTCGTGTTCTCTTCCGATGACAGGATCCATCGCAGCGGCCTTTGCCACCAAATCTTCACTGAATTGCTCCAATAATTTCATGGACGTCCCCTCCTTCTTCACCTTCTGATGATCCTCATGCTTCCGTTCCAGCAGCACTGTAAACAGTTCGTCCGAATCAACTCCGCCGACTTGAAGCACCGTGGCTGCGCCGCCTTTTTTGCAGCGGGTCAGTGCCAACAGAATATGCTGCGGCTGAACCTGTTTTGCCCCTAAAAGATTGGCTTCTCCCGTGGCCTGCCGGAGGATTCTGCGAGCCTGCTCAGAAAATCCCTGAGGCAGCGGCAGCTCTGGATCCCCAATTCCATAAAGTACAATTGCCACATCCCGAATCAACTCCCCGTCGATCCCCCACTGACGCAGCAGCAGCCCCGCTTCAGCAGGGCTGCTGCTTAATGCCCACAGCAAGTGAATGCTGCCTACAAATCCGTGTCCCAGCTCCCGCGCATGTCCTGCCGCACCAAGAATGATGTCGGTTGCCTCCTGGGAATATCGCATCTTACCACCTCCATCGCGTAACTGTGAAAATTCTTACCTTGAAATCCAGAAAATATACGGATTCTTGTTATAAAAATCAATTGCTTTTTTTAGAATTCGTGATAGAATATGTGTAGGCTTCCAGCGCACGACTGGATAGCGACTGATTAATCATTTTTTAGGAGGGAATTCCATGGCTTTTACCATTACTGATGCCTGTGTTAAGTGTGGCGCTTGCGCAGAGCAGTGCCCTGTTGAGGCTATTTCCGAGGGCGACGAGCAGTATGTCATCAACGCCGACGTTTGCGTCAGCTGCGGTGCTTGCGCAGAGCAGTGCCCTGTCAGCGCAATCGAGGAAGGCTAATCTATTAGCTTGAATCCGTGTTAGCCTGTGAGTCCTTTGGACACACAGGCTAATTTTCTTATTAGGAGGAACCCTATGGAAACCCTGTCTGGCGGCTATACTCTGGAGCTTTCTCCCGGAGCTTTCCCTCTCAGCACCGATTCCATGCTGCTGTCTGATTTTGTCCGTCTTCCGAAAAAGGCTCGAGTGCTCGATCTCGGTTCCGGATGTGCAACCCTTGGCCTGCTTCTCTGTGCGAAAGATCCCCATTGTTCTGTTACCGGAATCGAATTGACTGAGACAGCACATGAGGCTGCGCTGAGAAATATTGAATCAAATCATCTTTCTTCCCGGCTACAAAGTATATGCGCTGATCTGCGGCACATACCAGAAGAAATACTTCCAGGGAGCTATACCTGCTGTGTCTCAAATCCGCCCTATTTTTCCGGTGGTGAAGCCAGTAAGACACTTCCGCTGGCACGTAGAGATGACTGCTGCAGCCCAGCTGACCTTTGTTGTGCCGCTTCAAAAGCCCTTCAATTCGGGGGAGACTTCTATCTTGTTCATAGGCCTGAAAAACTCGCGCAGATATGCTATGAAGCAAGTCGTTTCTCTCTGGAGCCAAAACGACTTCGGCTTGTACGTCACCGCCCTGATAAACCATTCTCTATCATTCTGCTCCAGTGCCGAAAGGGCGCAAAGCCTGGGCTTGTCATCGAAGAAATCACATTATTTCATGCCGACGGCTCTCCAACGAAGGATTACTGTCGAATATATCATCTGTAAGGAGGACACCAATGTCCGGAATGCTGTACCTTGTCCCTACCCCCATCGGAAATCTGGGGGACATTTCTCCCCGCGCCCGGGAAACTCTGGAGCAGGCTGACTTTATTGCCGCCGAGGATACTCGGGTCAGCCTCAAGCTTCTAAATCATTTGGGAATTAAAAAAAGTCTTGTCAGCTACTATGAGCATAACAAAAGCTTCAAGGGAACTGTGATTTTGGATCGAATTCTCTCCGGCGAAACCTGCGCATTGGTATCTGATGCCGGAAGTCCTGCCATTTCCGATCCGGGAGAAGATCTCGTACGGATGTGCGCCGAACACGGTATCACTGTCTGCGCCATTCCCGGCCCCTGTGCTGTCATCACAGCCCTGAGCATTTCCGGACTTCCAACCGGGCGTTTTTGCTTTGAAGGTTTTCTTTCCACCTCCAAAAAAAGCCGCAAGGCGCATCTGGAGTCTCTGAGCGCTGAAACGCGCACCATGATCTTCTACGAAGCCCCTCACAAGCTCCTCAATACGCTTCAGGATCTTGCCGACACTTTCGGCGGAGATCGAAAGATCTCCCTTTGTCGGGAGCTAACCAAACTCCATGAGGAAGTTGTCCGTACAACCTTAGCAGAGGCTATTGCTCACTACTCCGATAATCCTCCAAAGGGTGAATTTGTTCTGGTTGTTGACGGCGCAGCTCCCATAGAGAAGCCTGTGGCAACCACTGACGATGCAGCTTACCGTGTGCAGGAATTGATGGCCGGCGGAATGAGCCGAAAGGACGCTGTCAAGCAGACCGCAAAAGAACTGGATCTTCCAAAGAATGTGGTCTATGATGCCTCCCTTTCCAATTTTGAAACCGAATAAAAAACAGCAGCCCGGAACCGCACCCGGGCTGCTGTTTTTTAAACTTTCTCCATGTTGTGGACACAGTCCATACAAACATTCTTGCCGCGATAGGACATCAAGTTCCGTGAAGAACCGCAAAACACACAGCTTGGCTCGAATTTCTGTAAAACGATGCGATCTGCCTCCATGTAGATTTCCAGTTCATCGCGCACGGCAATATCCAGAGTCCGGCGAAGTTCAATGGGCAATACAATACGGCCCAATTCGTCCACCTTACGGGTAATACCGGTTGATTTCACTTTTCCATCTCCTCTCTTCTATTCTCCCTCTTGATCGGAGCCGTCTCTCACGACCATACGATATGCGATTATAATTCGTGATTGAGCTCCTGTCAAATGCTATTCTTGAATTTTGGTATTTTTTGTCTAAAACAACCATGCTTATCTCCATTTTTCCTGCGTATCCTTTTCTGAAGGAGGATGCAAAATGGATTTTAATACTATTTGGACAGGATTTATTCTCATCTCTGCTTTATGCTCCTTAGCTACCGGTCACGGGCAGCAGGCAACTGCGGCATTTTTGGACGGTGCTGTAAAGGGCGTGGAAATCACCATCGCCATGGCCGGTCCGATTTGTTTATGGTCGGGAATCGGCGCACTCATGCGCAAATTGGGATTCCTCAAAACGATCAGCAAGCTGTTTCAACCACTTCTGAGCCGGATTTTTCCTTCCAGCCGCGCCGATGAAGAACTTGCGCAGGATCTCAGCGCAAATCTATCCGCCAATCTTCTGGGATTGGGAAATGCCGCCACTCCTATGGGAATACGGGCTGTGCGCCGTCTGCAAGATACCCAAAATCCCAAAATCGCCACAGACGAAATGTGTCGTCTTGTCGTAATGAACACCGCGTCAATTCAGCTTCTTCCAACCACTGTCGCTGCTGTGCGTTCCGGTGCAGGCGCTTCCAGTCCGTTTGACATTCTCCCATGCGTCTGGATCAGCAGCCTTTGCTCTGTCAGTGCCGGCCTTATCATGGCATTTCTCCTGGGGAGGATTTTCCGTCGTGGCTGATTATATTCTTCCTCTGATACTCTGCATCACTGCCCTCGCCGCCCTGCATCGTAGGGAACAGACCTACGACATTCTGATCGCAGGCGCTGAAGATGGCATGAAAATTCTGAAAGGAATTCTCCCCTCCCTTGTACTCCTCCTCAGTGCCGTATCCATGCTTCGCGCCAGTGGAGCGCTGGACTATGCTGCCGAATGGATGCGTCCATTTCTCCGGCATCTGAAAATTCCGCCTGAAACCATCCTTCTGATCCTAATTCGCCCAATCAGCGGCAGTGCCGCTCTGGCCGTAGGGGCCGAACTCATCTGCACTTACGGACCAGATTCCCTGATTGGCAGGACCGCAGCCGTTATGCTTGGGTCAACGGAAACAACCTTTTATGTCATCAGTGTCTATTTTGGTGCCTGTGGAATCCGGTCTTCCCGATATGCACCGGCGGCCGCTCTTTTTGCCGATGCCGTGGGATTTCTTGCCGCATCGGCCAGTGTGCGTTGGTTTATGTAAAAAAGCCGCAGCTTCCGCTGCGGCTTTTGAACCTTATATTGAATCTTACTCCTCGTCCTCAGATTCCTCATCCTCGTCATCTTCGAGAGAGAACTCAAGAACCTCTCCACATCTGGGGCAAACAATCGAGCCTGCTTCCAAGGTTTCCTCGTCAAAGTCAACCTCTTCGCCGCAGGTCGGGCAGCTGACTTCATAAATGGTGGTTTCTTCATCACCAAAATCAAAGCCCTCTTCCTCGTCGCCGAAGTCCTCGTCCTCATCGTAGAAATCATCGTCGTCTTCGTAATCGTCATCATAATCTTCATCCATGATGAAGTCTTCGATGGCGTCCAGATCGTCTTCAATCTCATCCAGTTCATCGGAAATTGCGATGGTGGTCTCCTGCACATCCCCCAGAGTCTTGGTAACATCGCCGAGAAGATCGACGATTGCGGCAATCATTTTGCCCTCGTCGGTTTCGGTGCTCAGCTTCATGCCTTCCATAAGGCCCTTAAGATATGCGGACTTCTCAGAAAGTGTCATAGTAAAACTCCTTTTTAATTAAACCTTGGAGCGGCCCAGATACTCGCCGGTACGGGTATCGATGTTAACCATGTCGCCCTCGTTGATAAACAGAGGCACCTTAATCTCAGCACCGGTTTCAACAGTAGCGGGCTTTGTGACGTTGGTAGCAGTATTGCCTGCAAAGCCGGGCTCAGTTTCGGTGACAACCAGATCAACAAAGTTGGGGGCTTCGACGCCGAAGACCTTTCCCTTGTAGCTCATAATGGTGCAGGTATCGTTCTCCTTGACGAACTTGAAAGAGTCGTCCAGAACAGAAGCGTCGATGGGCTCCAGCTCGTAGGTTTCGCCGTCCATAAAGTAGTACAGCTCGCCGTCGTTGTAGGAGTACTCCATCTTCTTTCTCTCAATGAAAGCAGTGGGGTACTTGGCAGAGGGGTTGAAGCTGGTTTCGGTCACGCCGCCGGTGATCACGTTCTTCATCTTGACGCGGACGAATGCAGCACCCTTGCCGGGCTTAACATGCTGGAATTCGACAACCTGCATAACCTTACCTTCCATTTCGAAGGTAACGCCGTTTCTAAATTCGCTAGCAGAAATCATTGGTAAATCCTCCTAAAGTGATGCTCCCTCGTGGGAAGCGGATAGACTGCATAGTAGCTCTCGTACATTGTAACTTAATGCGGCACATTTTTCAAGTAGAAGCCTGAAAATTTTCACAAGTTTCTCGAATCTTTTTGCAAAACCAGAGACATTTTTCCAAGCAAAACTGCTTTTCATCAGAAAAAGATCTGCCGTCACCGTTAAACGTGGAGTTTACGCTTACGAGCTGCCCAAATAAACGGCATCTCTGCCACATGCCGCAGCTTCAGCCAGATTGTATGGTTATCAATCGCTGTTACGAGGATTGCCTGAAGGCCGGCAGATCTTGCGCCCAGCACATCTGTATAAATCTGGTCACCTGCCAATGCACATTGTTCGGCCTTCATTCCGAATTGTTCCAAGCACTGGAAGATTCCCTTGGAAAATGGTTTTCTTGCATGCGTAATGCAGTCAATTCCATATTCTTTGCAGAAAATTTTTACTCGATCTTTTTTGGAGTTGGAGACAACACAGATTTTTATTTGTGAAGATCCAGCCATTTGTCTCAACCAAGTTTCCATTTCAGGTGTCGGAACATTGGTTGTATACGGTACAATTGTATTATCAAAATCCAGCATCAGCAGTTCAATCCCCCTGCCCAGAAGCATTTCAGGGGTGAGATCTGTGATAGAACGGACAATCATTGATGGTAGAAACGAAAATGCCATAGAATCCTCCGTAATTATAATGCTTTATTATAACATGTACCGATCTGAATGTCTATGATTCAACGGATACGTGTTTTTATTGAGTCCTGTCATATCCTAGCCGCATATAATCGAAACCACCCTGCAAGCAGGGTGGTTTCAACGATTGCAGAAGCGAACTAAAAAAGCCCTCTGCCGAAACAGAGGGCTTTACTGAGCATAAAGCAAGAGGGATATTAGTAGAACTTTCTCTTGTTCTTACGGGCAGCTTCAGACTTCTGCTTACGCTTCAGGCTGGGGCTGACGTAATGCTCGCGCTTCTTAACTTCTGCGATAACGCCCTCCTTGGCGCAGCTACGCTTAAAGCGACGCAGAGCGCTCTCCAGAGATTCGTTCTCCTTCACGCGAATTTCAGACATTGTTTTCCCTCCCTCCGATGCATCCGGCTAAATCCAGGATGCTTTCAGGGCCATATCGGCTTGATTATTATATGATGAAACGGCCCTGTTGTCAAGTATCTTTTTTAGAAATTTACGTTTTTCTGTAAAATTACTTGACAATGAGGTTGACCAGCTTATTCTTGACAACAATCGTCTTGAAAATGGATCCGGTCTGCTTCTCCAGGAAACGAGCAACCTTTTCGTCTGCCTTTGCTGCTTCAATGACGGCTTCGTCCTCAAGATCCGCATCAACCGTGATGGTGCCGCGGAGTTTACCATTGACCTGAACAGCCATTGTGACCTCTGCATCCTTGCACTTTTCCTCGGAATACTCAGGCCATGCAGAGACGGAGCAGATTCCTTCGAAGCCCTTGATCTGCCAGATTTCATCGCAGATATGCGGTGCAAAGGGGCTGAGCAGTGCAATGAAGGTCTTCAGTTCTGCGCGGTTGCAGTTCTTCTCGATCTGATTCAGGGTAGCCATCATCGTTGCGATTGCGGTATTCGGCTTCAGATTTTCAATATCCTCAGAAACCTTTTTGATGGTCTTGTGCATCAGGCTCATATTAGCCTTGGAATACTCCACAGAATCATCCGTGACTCTTTCTGCCATATTCCATACACGGTCAAGGAATCTCTTGCAGCCCTTGACCGCCTCATTCGACCATGTTGCAACCTTCTCAAAGTCGCCGATGAACATGATATAAAGTCTCATCGTATCAGCGCCATAGGTTCTGATTACATCGTCCGGATTGACAACATTGCCAAGAGACTTGGACATCTTGACCGAGGGACGATAGACATCCTTGCCATACTTTGCAAGGGCAGCGTCCTTCTCTTCCTGCGTCTTGTAATTCTCAATATAATGGGGATTCTGTCCCAGAATCATACCATGACTGGTGCGCTTTGCATAAGGCTCTTTGTTGGGAACCACACCAATGTCATACAGGAATTTGTGCCAGAATCGAGAATACAGCAGGTGCAGTGTCGTATGCTCCATACCGCCGTTATACCAATCCACCTGTCCCCAGTATTTGAGGGCTTCGGAGGATGCCAGAGCTTCGTCATTGTGCGGGTCCATATAGCGCAGGAAATACCAGCTGGAGCCGGCCCACTGAGGCATGGTATCGGTTTCCCGCTTGGCATCACCGCCGCACTTGGGGCACTTGCAGTTAACCCAATCGGTCATGGCTGCCAAGGGGCTCTGACCGTCATCGGTCGGCTCGTAGCATTCCACATCCGGCAGCATCAAAGGCAGATCCTTCTCATCCATGGGAACCTCACCGCAGCAGGGGCAATGAACAATCGGAATCGGCTCACCCCAATAACGCTGACGGGAAAACACCCAGTCGCGAAGCTTATAGTTGGTCTTGGCATGG
>JARIAT010000086.1 GCA_029257715.1 Faecousia sp.
CTCAAGGCCGTGGACACCGCCGGTGATACCACGGTCAGTGATCCCGATGACAACGAATAACGCATAAAGAAACCCCTCCTCGGTTCAATCCGGGGAGGGGCGTTTGCTATTTGTTGTACTTCTTCCAGCTGAGGCACTGGCTGAAACGGCTACAATTCCGTCGTCAGGTGGCACCATGGACAGATGGGGTAGTCAAATCGGCCGAGCCATCGAGACTCTGTTACTGCCATTGGGATGCGGTAGGTAGATGACAGTAAAATTGTGATGGAATCTTTCTTTGTGTGCATGATGATCCCTCCTATGAAAATTTACATAGGAAAATCACGTGAATTCATTGCCATTTTCATTGCCATTTTTGCTTGTTCATTGCCAAAAATCGTTTGAAACAGCGAAAAACGGTTTTACAAGCCCTAATTTTTCAGAGAATAAAACCAGCATTTTTCTTAAAAAACGAAGAAAAACCGCCTAGAATTAAACTCTAGGCGGTTTTACCGATGGCGGAGTGAGAGGGATTTGAACCCTCGCGCGGCTTTTGACCGCCTACTCCCTTAGCAGGGGAGCCCCTTCGGCCTCTTGGGTATCACTCCGAATGTACTGCGCTGTTCGATTGAGTACTTCAGTATTCTAGCACGGGGCTGTACATTTGTCAAGCATAAAAATGAAATGCGCCAAAAATAATTAGGATGAGCTGAATGACAAGAATGATAGGGACTCCGATGGTAAATTTGGGGCGTTTTGTTTTGTGACGAACCAGATACATTCCGGTCAATGCACCGATGCTGCCGCCTATTGCGGCGGACAGTATCAGGGTTGATTCTGGTATCCGCCACAAGTGATTTTTGGCTTTATACTTATCTATGAGCATAAGCACAAAGGATCCTGCATTGACTATGAGAAGATAGAGAAGAAAAAATTTCATTATATTGGGCCTTTCAGGAGGGATGATTATGAAAAAAGCAATTGCTGCGATGCTTACAGTGATGCTGCTGGCAGGTTGTACAGCACAGGAGGAACCGGTATTTGAAACAGAAGGAACAGTATCTCCGTCAGTTCAGGTAAAACCGACCGCGGGTGAAATCGGAATATGGATTCCAGAGGGAGCAGTTTCGGAAGCAATGGCAGAGGAATCGGGAGGCGAAGTGTATACCTGGGACAGCTATGAACTTCGGCTGCAAACACTTGAAGGAGGGGATATTCACCGGACACTGGAGCAGCTGACGGGAATGAAGTATAATGATCTGACCGTTATGCAGCGGGCAAAAGGAGAGCTGGAACTCTACCAGACAGTGTGGTGCACAGCAGGAGAGGATGGCACCCTAATCGGGAAAGCGGTTGTAGCAGACGATGGAAATTATCATTATTGTGTCAGCCTGATGTCTCCGGAGGATGTGGATTCGTCCGAAGTGTATGATAGGCTTTGCAATACGCTGGCAGTGGTAGATCCCGACGCTAAGAAATAGCAATCAATTCTCCGAGCAGGTAAATGATATCATAAATTCCTCCAGACCGGAACAATTATTTGCATTTTTTTCAGCCGGATGGTATGATATGGCCTACGGAGGGATTCAATATGTTATATCTTGGATGTCACCTGTCCTCGTCAAAAGGTAACTTGGACATGGTGAAGACAGCGTCAAAAATCGGCGCAAATACGTTTGCTTTTTTCACACGCAATCCGCGCGGGTCCAAGGCAAAACCCTTGGATGTGGTTGATTGCACCCGGGCGATGGCAGAATTGGAAAGACAGAAATTTGGAACCTTGGTTGCCCATGGCTCCTACACGATGAATCTATGCACCAAAGATCCGGAGGCAAGGCAATTTGCTGCGCAGGTTTTGCTGGAGGATCTTCAGAGGATGGAGGCAATGCCGGGGCAATATTATAATTTTCATCCAGGCAGCCATGTAAATCAGGGGATAGAAACAGGAATTTCACAGATTGTGGATGCACTGAAGCCTGCGATGGAGCAGGAATATCCTGTGACCGTCCTGCTGGAAAGCATGGCAGGGAAAGGAAGTGAGGTAGGTGCCACCTTTGAGCAGCTGCGCCAGATTATTGATGGAGTTGGCTCAAAGAATATGGGTGTTTGCCTTGATACCTGTCATATCTGGGACGGTGGATACAATATAGCAGAGGATCTGGACGGCGTTGTTGCAGAATTTGATCGTGTAATTGGTCTGGATCGGCTGAAGGCAATGCATTTAAACGATTCTAAAAATCCTCTCGGCTCCCACAAGGACCGCCATGAATGTATCGGAAAAGGCTTTCTGGGCCTTGAGACATTCCAAAAAATTGTGAATCATCCAAAATTGAAGGGAATTCCCATGATTTTGGAAACGCCGAATGAGCTGCCTGGCTATCAAGCGGAAATCGACCTGCTGCGCAGCCTCGAAAGAAATTAAAAAATATTAATTTGACAGAAACAGAACAAGTAGTATGCTAAAGATAATAAGGAGGTGATGGCATGGAGCTTACAAGTAAGCTGCTTGCCGAACTGCCGGTTGATCTGGCGAATGTATACATCGCCATTTTGCGCTTTGCGGCACCAGCGCTCACAGCACTGATTCTGATTCGGTGTATCAAACCGTTGCTGACATTCCGCAGAGAACCGGAAATATGGGCGATGCTGCGGCTTCCGGACGGAAATGCGCTGCCGGTAACCCATTGGGAAAATGTCATCGGACGGAGTAAGCAATGCGATCTGGTCATTGACATGGACACAATATCAAAAAACCATGCGGTCTTGACGCGGTACGATGATGGAAGCTGGACCATTCACGATGCCGGATCCAAAAACGGAGTGATGGTCAATGGGGAGCAAGTTGATATTGCACCGCTTGAAAACGGAGATATCATCAATATCGGCGGTATTGACATGTGCTTGGAGCCCATCACAGAGCGTCAGGTTTCAAAACTTGCGCAGATGCGGACAAAGGCATCCAGTGGGTTGACTTCCGTGGGAAATCTTATGCTGCTGACGTTGCTGCAGCTCATGTGTTCTCTTGGGTTTATTCTCAACGGAAATCCCGAAATGAGTGGAAAGATTGCGATGGGCTTTGGCGGCATCATCGCAGCGCAGTGGCTGCTCCTGATTTTTTACGGGATCATCCGCCGCTCGGCATTTGAGGTGGAGACGGTGGCGTTCTACCTGTGTACAATGGGTATGTGCGTCATATCCGCCACAAATCCAGGTGAAAGTGTGAAACAGCTGGCGGCTATGGTGATGGGGCTTGTGGCGTTTCTGTTTATCGGGTGGTCGCTGCGTGATCTGGAACGGGCAAAGAAAATCAGATATCTTGCGACCATTGCAGGCATTGGATTTTTGGTGATTACGCTGCTGTTTGGTAAAGAAATTCACGGCGCGAAAAACTGGCTGTTCATTGGAAATCACTCGATTCAGCCGTCGGAGCTGAGTAAGGTCTGCTTTGTGTTTGTCGGGGCATCGACAATGGATCGAATTATGCAGAAGCGGAATCTGATTATGTTCATTGTATACTCTGCTGTGCTGTGTGGACTGCTGGCGCTGATGAATGATTTTGGTACAGCTTTGATTTTCTTTGTGGCATTTCTCGCAATTGCCTATATGCGCTCCGGCTCGGTTGGCACCATTGCGCTGGCGTTGTCCTCGGTTGGATTTGCGGCGGTGGTTGTGCTGAAAATTGCACCACATGCACTGCGGCGGTTTTCGATCTGGCGTCATGTGTGGGAAGATCCCCTTGATCGGGGCTTTCAGCAGGTCAGAAGCCTGATGTGTATTTCTTCCGGCGGTATGTTCGGTCTGGGCGCAGGAAACGGCTGGATCAAAAATCTCTTTGCAAGCGACACAGATATTGTATTTGCTACCATCTCTGAGGAATGGGGAATTCTGATGGGATTGATGATGGTATTTGCGATTGTAGGTCTTGCGCTGTTCTGCCTGCGCTCTGCACAGGTGGGGCGAAGCAGCTTCTATACCATTGGAGCCTGTACAGCGGCCAGCATTATGCTGGCGCAGACCATTCTGAATGTGATGGGTACCGTGGACTTGCTTCCCTTTACCGGTGTTACATTCCCGTTTGTATCAAATGGCGGCTCCAGTATGCTTGCGGCGTGGGGCCTGATGGCTTTTGTGAAGGCGGCAGATACACGACAGAATGCCAGCTTTGCCATTCGAATGAACCGAAGAAAACGGGAGGTGTAGTACAGTGAATCGAGTTGCAAGAAGAACTACAATTGCATTGATTCTGGCGCTGTTTTTAGTGGCGGGCATGGTGCTTTTTGTGGGAGAGTATATGGTGAAATCTCCGCAATGGGTTGTTTTCCCGGGAAATCCCCATGTTTATAATGGAGCGAATATTGGCTGCGGTACCATCACGGATCGGGACGGCATTCTGCTGATGGAGGACACCGGAGAACGGAAATATGCTTCCGATCCGGAACTTCGTGCCGCTACCATCCATTGGCTGGGGGATCGGAAGAGCAACCTCAGTGCTCCTGCGGTAACGCATTACGCAGAGGAGATGTCCGGGTTTGACCGGATCAATGGACTGTATCAGTTTTCCGGAAAAGGCGGAACAACAACAATGACCATTTCCGGAAAAGTGCAGAAGATTGCGCAGGAGGCCATGGGAAAACATAAAGGAACCATCGGTGTGTACAATTATAAGACCGGTGAAATTCTTTGTGCAGTAACAACACCTAACTACGATCCGGATAACGTCCCAGATATTGAGGGAGATACCACAGGCGCCTACGAGGGCGCATACCTCAATCGCTTTACACAGGTCAGTTATGTTCCGGGGTCGATTTTCAAAATTATTACCACAGCAGCAGCTCTGGAAACACAGAATCATCCGGAGGATCTGAAGTTCAAATGCAGCGGAAGATATAAGATTGGTTCGGATGAAGTAACATGTACCGGTGTCCATGGAACAATCGATATGGAAACAGCGTTGGCAAAGTCCTGCAACTGCTACTTTGCTCAGCTGGTTGAAGAAATCGGTGGAGACACGCTTCAGGCCTATGTGGAGAAGCTTCACGTGACCGAACCGGTGGTATTTGACGGGATTACAACCTCTGCAGGCAAGTTTGATATTTCAAATGCCGCAGAGGTAGAGGTTGCGTGGAGCGGAATCGGTCAGTATACAGACCTTGTCAATCCATGCAGATTCATGACACTGATGGGGGCCATTGCAGGCGGTGGAGAGGCCGCAGAGCCCTATATTGTCTCCGAGGTACGATCCGGACTGACCGCAGGATATCGTGCCGATACAAGCTCTACCGGACGCCTGCTGAACAAGGAAACATGCGATACACTGACGGAGATGATGCGCAACAACGTTGAGCGGATCTACGGGGCGGATAACTTCCCCGGCCTGACTGTCTGCGCAAAATCCGGTACGGCTGAGGTCGGCAGCGGACGGGAACCGAATGCGACCTTCGCCGGATTTGTGACAGATGAGGAATATCCTTTGGCGTTCATTGTCATGATCGAAAACGGCGGCGCAGGTTCCAATACCTGCGTTCCGATTATTTCAAAAGTCCTTGCAGGATGCAAGGATTTGATGGATGCAGAATAAATGATTCAAAAATCCGCCTGATGGCTTCGTCCGCGGGCGGATTTTTGCAATTTATCTGATCTGCCTGCATACAATGCGATGGGGAGGATTTTCTATGTGTCGAAGAAATTTGATTCCGGCAGCTGCAATGACGGCGTTTGGAGCGGGACTGTTGGCAGGATGCTGTATAGAGTCCTGTGTTGTGAAGTTTTGTATTGCATTGGCAGTGATTACTGGTGGGATCTGTGTCATGCGGCATAGATGACAGGTATATTTTTCTGGGGCATCGAATAAGATTTACTATTCTCAATGAAGGAGTGAAGCGATTTGGAACTGCCCTTTGAAAAAACGGTATGCCGGCATTGGAGACAAAAGCTTTATACCCTGGTGAATCAGGAGGAGACCCAGGAGCTGAAGCTGCCGGAATCCATGCCGGATGTGGGAAGAATCATCGCAAGCTGGGGACAGACAGTGCTGCGTGGAAAGGATTGGCGGACATCCGGCGCAGGAATCAATGGAGGTGTCTTAATCTGGGTACTGTATTCTCCGGAAGGCGGTGGTCCACTTCAGCGGCTGGAGAGTTGGATTCCGTTCCAAACCAGAGTGGATTTTTCAGAATCCGGAGAGGATGGGACGCTGCGGGTAGAATGTGTTCTGAGAAATGTAGATGCAAGAAATGTCTCCGGACGGAAAATTATGCTCCGAGCGGGAATTGGACTTTTGGTTCAGGCTCTGGAGCCTGCTGAAACAGAGATTCCCGTTGCGCAGGAACTTCCGGAAGATGTGGAACAGCTGACAAAATCCTACCCTGTAAACCTAATTCGGGAAACGGGTGAAAAAAGCTTCCTTATGGATGAGGATTTGGAGTTCCCAACCGGAATTCCGGAACCTGAGAAGCTCATTTATTATCGGCTGGATCCGGAAATTCTGGAAGAGAAGGTTATGGGAAGCAAAGCTGTGTTTCGGGGCAATGGAAAACTGCATATGCTTTATCAGGACAGCGAACAAAGACTTTGCTGCCACGATGCAGAAATTCCTTTTGCGCAATATGTGGATCTCGAAGGAGAATACGGAACTGAGGCGTCGGTATCAACCCTATGCGCGGTAACAAGTTTGGAGCTTGAGCTGCCGCTGGAAGGCGGTGTCCGGTTGAAATGCGGGATGACAGCACAGTATGTCATCGAAGATATGATGATGGTAGAGATGCTGGAGGATGCTTACAGTCCCTGCCGGGAAGTTCAAATGGAGCGACAGGAGGTGACGCTTCCGGCTTGGGTGGATCGACGGGAGGAGCTGTTTTCTTTGAGTCAGAGCTTTCCGGCGGAGGATACATTGGTAGTGGATCAGGTCTTTAATCCGGATCTTCCGGTGATTACCCGGCAGCCCGGCGGTGCAACGATGGAATATGGAGGAACCTTCCAAACGGTGGTTCAGATGAGTGATGGCAGTTATGCTGGGAAGTCCTTCCATGATACCCAGAGTGCTGAGTGGAAAACAGAATGCGCCACCATTCCGTTCTCAATTCCGAGAGGCACTGCGGTGTGTCGGAAAGAAGGACCAAACTGGCGGACGGATACGCAGGTTGTGGCGGATTTGAGGTCACTGTGTGAAACGCCGATGGAACTGGTATGCGCCATGGAGCTTGGAGAAAACACGGTGCCAGATCCTGAACGCCCGTCTGTGATTATCCGAAGGATTGGGGACCGGGGGAGCCTTTGGGAGCTTGCAAAAGACTGCGGCTCGACGGTCAGCGCAATCCGAAGACTCAATCAGCTGGAAGGGGAGCCGGAAGAGGAGCAGTTGCTCCTGATCCCGGTGCTATAAATGGATGCGCCTGGTCAATCGGCCGGGTGCATGAGCGCATATCAGCAGATCTGCCGGCAGCTCGGTAACCTCAAATCAGACAATAGCAGGACGAAAAATGTAAAATAAATCTGAAAAACGTACTTGATTTATTTCTAAATCCATGGTAGACTAAGTAAGTCTGAAATCAAGGTGAGTCCTCTGCGACGCCGGAGAATCTGCCGGGGACAAACGTCGTACGAACGCCTAATATTTTAAGGAGGACACAGATATGGATTTAGTCAAGGCTCTGAACAGCCAGTATATGAAGGCTGAGCTGCCCGAGGTTCGCGTCGGTGATACCGTCCGCGTCCACGTTCGCATCAAGGAAGGTTCTCGTGAGAGAATCCAGGTTTTTGAGGGTACCGTCATTGCTCGCAAGCACGGCGGCATCACTGAGACCATCACTGTCCGCCGCGTTTCCTACGGCGTTGGCTGCGAGAAGGTCTTCCCCCTGCATTCCCCGAACGTTGCCATGATCGAGACTGTCCGTAAGGGCAAGGTCCGCCGCGCAAAGCTGTACTACCTGCGCGAGCGTTTCGGCAAGGCTGCAAAGGTCAAGGAAAAGATCTAATCGAAAATTCCATAAAAAAAGAGGGCTTGCCCTCTTTTTTTATTACCCAAATTTGTGTATAATATAGTCGGTTTTTTATTATCTGAAGAGAACGTCTCATTTCCCTGAATAGAGCGTTTTATGGGGGGACACACCGTGAATCAATCGAGAGCAAATTCATCATCGCCCAATCAGCCTCAGAAACCGGATACTCCGGCGCAGACTGTACTCGGATACCTGCACGATGTTGTATATATTTTGGCGATTGCACTGCTGGTTTTTACATTTGCATTTCGGGTAGTGACGGTTTCCGGCAGCTCAATGTTTCATACGCTGGCGGATGGTGACTATCTGCTGCTTGTAAACAGACCGCTTTGCGGAAAGCTCGAGCAGGGAGATATTGTTGTAGCCAGCATGGACCGCTTTAAAGACGGTGAGGCAATCGTCAAGCGTGTGATTGCCACAGAGGGACAAAGTGTTGATATCGATTTTGATACGGGAATTGTGTATGTGGACGGGCAGCCGCTGGCGGAGGATTACACGTATACACCGACAAATCATGATGAAGGCGGAACGTTCCCCAGAGTCGTGGAAGAAGGCTGCGTTTTTCTGATGGGAGACAATCGAAATGGTTCCTGGGACAGCCGTGATCCGCTGATTGGATGCGTGGATAAACGGGAAATTCTCGGCAAGGCGGTAGCGCTAATCCTGCCCGGTACGGGAGAAGGAGCGTTTACCATTGATCGAGATTTTAGCAGAATTGGAGGCCTGAACTAATGGCAGAAAATATGAATATTCAATGGTATCCCGGTCATATGACCAAAACCAGACGTCTGATGGAAGCGGATTTGAAACTGGTGGATGCTGTGTGTGAAATTGTGGATGCTCGGATTCCGATTGCGAGCAGAAATCCTGATATTGACAGTATTTGTGGCAATAAGCCCAGAATTATCGTGCTGAATCGGATGGATCTTGCCGATCCTGCTGCCACAAAGGCATGGGTACAGTATTTTAAGAGCAAAGGAATGGCAGCGGTCCCGAC